>DQUE01000141.1 GCA_015662405.1 Sulfurimonas autotrophica
AAAAGATTTTACACCCTCTAAATTGACTTCAGGGCGAACAGCTATTTTTATAGTAACTTCAATTTTATCGTCACCCTTTTCAAACTTAGAAATAGTTGGCTCACCAATTAATGACGCACTATCAATACCCAACTCTTCCAAGCCTTTTGTAAGCACTTCACGAAGTGCTTCCGCTTCAGCATCTTCAACAAGTTTTTGACCATACTGCTTTTTGATGATAGCAACAGGAACTTTCCCTTTACGAAAACCTTGAACATTTGCAGTTTTAGAGAGTTGTTTTGCAATTTTTTCTACGTTTGCATTTACCTCATCCATAGAGATTGTAGCTTCAATTTGAGCATTTGCGCCATCTATTTTATTTGATTTGATTTCCATTAATTTCCTTTTAATTTGTGTTGTCTGGTATATTATTGTGAACAATCATACCAAAAATGTGCTTTTTTTACGATTAATTTTTGCATAAATTTGGTCTGAAATGCAAAATCAATATCCATAATACAGCAAAATCTATCATCACGTCAGCAAAATTAAAAACGGCAAAATTAAATCCGCAATGCCAATAAACCATATCTACAACGCCACCATGTATAAATCTGTCATAGATATTTGAAAGCGCTCCGCCCAAGAGTATTCCTCCAGGTAAAGCATAACAAAATTTTTGAAGATAAAGCAAATACCCAAAAACACCACTGACAAGTAGCAGTTGAATATATTTCAAATACTCATCCAAAAATGCAAAGAGAGAAAAGGCAACACCTTTATTGTAAACAAGTATAAAATCTATGCACTCTGTATAGTACCGAAAACCCTCTACAAACAAACTCTTAATATTTTGATCGATAATAAATATACCTGCCATACTCAAAAAGAGTATTGCAGACAAACGCAATCTCTTATGTATCATTTAATACTTTCTTAAAAAAATCTACTATTTCATCCATTTTTTTATGCATTATCTCTGCATCTTTTCCTTCTAAAAGAACTCTTAACTTATTTTCTGTTCCTGAATAGCGTATAAGATGACGAATACCCTCTTTTTCTAGCTTAGCAAGTTTTTCATCCAGTGAAGCGATCTCGTTAAGAGGCTTTTTGCTCTTTACATGTAAATTTACAAGCTTTTGTGGATATAAAGAAAAAGGACGCAAAAGTTGCGAAACTGGTCTCTTTTTATCTATAAGCAGTGCAAGTACTTGAAGTGCTGCTACAAGCCCATCTCCCGTTTTTGTATGGTCACTAAAAATAATGTGTCCACTCTGTTCTCCACCAAAGTTAATTCCCTGCTTTTTCATAATTTCTAGCACATGCTTGTCTCCAACATCTGAGCGAAAAAGTTGCAATCCCTTTTGCGACAGATAATCCTCAAGCCCCTGATTGCTCATAACAGTAGTTACAATACCTCCTCCTTCGAGTTTGTTTTGCTCATACAGATAAACACCAAGTGCACCTAAAAGTTGATCCCCATCTACAACTTCACCTTTTTCATCAACAATAACCACTCTATCTGCATCACCATCAAGTGCTATTCCCAAATCTGCTCTATATTTGACAACACTATTACGCACATCTTTTACATGTAAAGCACCACAATCTTCATTAATATTAAAACCATTTGGTTTATTATGCAAAACAATCACTTCTGCCCCAAGCTCTTCTAAAACTGTCGGACCCACTTTATAGGCTGCTCCATTAGCAGTATCTAAAACTATGCGTATTCCCTGGAGCGTCATATGCTTAGGAAATGAGTTTTTCAACTCCACTATATAGCGACCTATAACATCATCTATACGCTTTGCTTTTCCTATGTTTTTTCCTGTAACCTGTGACTTCATTAGAAGCTTTTCATTAAAATATATATTTTCTATCTCTTGTTCAATCTCACTTGTAAACTTATCCCCATAAGCATTAAAAAATTTAATCCCATTATCTTCATAGGAGTTATGCGAAGCAGAAATCATAATTCCCGCATCACAACGCATATTTTCAGTAATGTAAGCAATCGCGGGCGTAGGCATAGGACCTACTTGAATAACATCATACCCAATAGCTGTCAAACCACTCACAATGGCATTTTCTATCATGTAACCACTTCTACGTGTATCTTTACCTACAAGTATTTTGTTTGTCACAGCAGATGATTTCAAATATACCCCAACAGCCATAGCAACTCTCATCGCGACAGAAGCACTTAGAAAAGAACCTGCCTCACCCCTTACACCATCTGTGCCAAATAATTTCATATACTGCACGCTCCCACTCTTCTGATTAAAATAGATTTTCAAGACATTTTACCACCCTTTAACTTAATTTTAATTATTTTTAAGGTAATATTTCGCACTTAAATTCCAAAAAGGACTCACTATATGGCAAATCACAAGTCATCAATTAAGAGAATTCGTCAAACACTCGTTCGTACTGAACGTAATCGTTTCTATAGAACTCGTCTTAAAAACATCGTAAAAGCAGTTAATTCAGCAGTTGAAGCTAGAAATAAAGAAGAAGCACAAGCAGCATTGAAAGTTGCTAACCAGCAAATCCATAAATTTGTAAGCAAAGGTATCTTAAAAAAAGAGACTGCTGCAAGAAAAGTAAGCCGTCTACACAAAACTGTAAACGCAATATAAAGGTAGCACTCAATGCTAGCAGATAAACTGACACCGTTTATCAACCGCTATAATGAACTTAGCGAACTGCTAAGTTCCCCTGATATCACCTCTGACATCAAACGAATGACAGAACTCTCCAAAGAACAATCTTCACTTTTACCTATCGTTGAAAAAGCAAAAGAGTATAAAGCACTTCTAGAAGAGATTACTGACTCAAAAGAGATGCTCTCAGATCTTGAAATGGGAGATATGGCAAAAGAGGAACTCAAAGAGCTTGAGCCAAAAAAAGCAACTATAGAAGAAGAGATTAAAATGCTTCTCTTGCCAAAAGACCCTAATGATGACAGAAATATCATTGTTGAGCTCCGTGCAGGTGCCGGTGGGGATGAAGCGGCAATTTTTGTTGGAGATCTCTTTGATGCTTATACCCGTTATGCAGATTTAAAAGGATGGAAAATAGAGCTTATGAGTACTTCTCCATCTGATGCAGGCGGGTACAAAGAGGTTGTAGCGCTTATAAAAGGTGAGCAGGTTTACTCTCGGTTGAAATATGAAGGTGGAACACACCGCGTACAGCGTGTACCACAAACAGAGAGTCAAGGGCGTGTACATACTTCAGCTATAACAGTAGCTGTCATGCCAGAAGTTGATGATGTTGAAATTGAAATCAATGATAATGATTTAAAAATTGATGTTATGCGCTCTTCAGGATGTGGTGGGCAGTCAGTAAATACAACCGACTCAGCTGTGAGAATTACTCACTTGCCAACAGGTTTAGTTGTTACCAACCAAGATCAAAAATCACAACACAAAAACCGTGAAAAAGCAATGAAAGTCCTCAAAGCAAGACTTTATGACTTACAAATGCAAGAAGCGCAAGCTGAAGATGCAGCACAGCGCGCCGCACAAGTAGGAACAGGTGACAGAAGTGGAAGAATTAGAACCTATAACTATCCACAAAACCGTATCAGTGATCATAGAATTAACTTGACACTTTATAGGTTAAATGAAATTATGAGCGGTGGGTTGTTTGATGAGATTATCGAACCGCTTATAGCCGATCATCAAGCAAAAATTGTAGAAGCAGCAGGGCTTTAGCTTTGCTTTGTGGGATTTACTCTTCCCACTCCGCTTCAAAGCTCTTCTTCACACGACCTTTAAAAGTAATGGTTTTATCATTTACCCCAAGATAAAGCGTATCGCCACTTGTTGGATAGACTTCTATATTATTATTCACTTTTCCCTCTTTATATGCTCTGTAAAAACAAGCTGCCATTCCAGTCCCGCAAGCCAGTGTTTCATCTTCAACACCACGCTCATATGTGCGTACTCTTAAATTTCCATCTTCTACATATGCAACATTTACATTAGCATTATAGATAAAACGTAATTCACGTGCTTCTTCCAAATCAAACTCTTTGATATTTTCACTGTATCTCACTAGATGTGGTACACCAGTATTTATAAGCCACCATATATGTCCATGAAATGATATATCAGTCTCTATAATCTCAGGAGGAGTTAATTCACTCTCCACCATAGCACTTTTAGGAGTGTTGTCTTCTACTTTTGCACCTATAACACCAGCACCTGTCATAAATTGCATCTCTGCAGGGGCAAGGTTATTGTTATAGGCATAATGTGCGCATGCTCTACTGCCGTTTCCACACATATCAGCATGACTTCCATCTGAATTATAAAACTCCCACTCAAAATCATACTCTTCATGTGGAACAATCACGATAAGTCCATCTGCACCTATTCCCTCTTGACGATGACAGAGAGTTTTTGCAAGTTCACTGCGTTCTTGTTTTACATCATCGTGAAATATGACAAAATCATTTCCATTTGCACTATATTTTGCTATTTTCATCTCTTGTATATCCTCTTGATTTTCTCTACAAACGCTTCTACCTCATTTTGTAGATGTTTCAAATCTTTTGAATTATCTATAATCCAAGTTGCCTTCTCTCTTTTTTCATCAATAGGCATCTGTGAGCCAATACGCCGCAGTGACTCCTCTACTGAATACCCATTGCGTTTCATGAAACGTTCAAGCTGAATATCTGCAGGAGTATATACTACAACACTCTCTTTTATATCATAACGAGCATTTTCAAAAAAAAGCGGAATATCTATAAGGTATGGAAATTGAAATCTATCTTGTTTTTCACTGCGTTTTTCTATTTCAGCCTCTATTTTGGGGTGCAAATATGCTTCTAATGTTTTTTTAGCCGTTGCATCTGAGAAAATCTTCTTTCCAAGTTTAGCACGGTCAACTTTCACTCCATCTACATACTCCTTCCCAAAACTCTCTTGAACCCATTGATACGAATCATCAAGAATTTCATGGGAAATAGTATCGGCATCAATGACCCGCATACCATTCAGTGCTAAAAGCGAAGCTACTGTACTTTTTCCAGTAGCTATACCGCCGGTTAATGCAATAGCATACTCATAAGCCATTAGTTTTTAATAATGCCAAGATACTCTTTTCTTACATTGTTCCCCGTTGCAAAAGCAGCAGGATGTATATCACAATTATAGTACTCTAACCCATCAAGTAAATCGGTTCTTTGCAGGATGACATCTGCTGTTGGATGGTACTCTTTTGAGGCCAAAAGAGCTGTTTTTCCATTACCAAGGTTATATGGCATAATAATTTTTGCATACTTTGCTAATATTTGCATAATTTTCTTATTTTCTGCTACATCATCTAAAGATGGGTGCACGGTAACTAAAAGTCCATCTTCATGCAATACACGATTAAAGTGTGCCAAAACAGCTGCATCTGTATCTAACTCTGAAATAACTACATCATACTTATCATCTGCCACGTCACGAAGCAGAGTAATATCAGTAGAAATTACATCGTAGTTTATCTCATCATATTTATACTTTTGTATCTCTTGGACAAATCCTGCAGAGTTTTCGCTTATAATGAGCACATTATTTGGTTCTTTATGTGTACATAATGGTACATGTACCATCATTTCGTTATATATAAAATCTTTCATTCTTCAATTCCTGTTATGGGTGTTCCCCTTAGATTAATTAAAAGCGATTTTAGCATATTTGGATTAATTTTACTTAATATCGCTATAATTACAAAATATTTATATAAACTTAAAGGTATAAAATGGATTTTAATAAAATAAGAAAAATATGTAGACCAATTCGCATTGTTCTTGGACTCGCACTCATTCTTACAGGCGTAATGACAGGAATAGTATGGTTTTATCTTGGGATAATCCCTCTCATAGCAGGTTTGACTAACTTTTGTCCACTTTGTATCATTTCAAAAAAATGTGATTTACCACAAGATTCGGAGTCAAAATTATGAGTCAAATCTCTTATAAAGATGCAGGTGTAGATATAGATGCGGGAAATAGTTTTGTGCAAAACATAAAACCTCTTGTAAAGAGTACAAAAATTCCAGGCGTTCTTGGAGGCATAGGCTCATTTGCTGGTGCTTTTGAACTTCCTAAAGGTTTTCAAGAACCTGTAATGCTAGCAGCGACAGATGGAGTAGGTACAAAACTTAAACTCGCAATTGATAGTGGCATTCACAACACTGTCGGTATTGATTTGGTAGCAATGTGTGTCAATGACTTAATTTGTAATTTTGCAACACCAAGTTTCTTTTTAGACTATTATGCAACAGGAAAATTAGATGTCAATGTAGCGACAAATGTTGTTGCTGGTATAGCAGAGGGGTGTAAGCGTAGTGAATGTGCGCTCATAGGTGGAGAAACAGCAGAAATGCCGGGAATGTACAGTGAAGATGACTATGATCTAGCTGGTTTTTCCGTAGGCATTGCTGAAAAGAGTGAGATGGACAGAGTAAGTCTGGTTCGTGCAGGACACAAACTTATAGCACTTCCAAGTTCGGGTCTTCATTCAAATGGTTTTAGCTTAGCACGAAAAGTCCTTTTTGAAAAAATGGGTAAAAAGTTTGATGAAGAGTTTAATGGTAAACCGCTTATAGAGACACTCTTAGCACCTACAAACATCTATGTAAAAACATTTAAAGCCCTCAAAAATGAAATAGTCGCTATGGCACACATCACTGGTGGAGGTATAGTAGAAAATCTCCCTCGTGTACTGCCGGAGCATTTAATGGCTGAAGTAAAACAAGATGCCATAAAAGTATTGCCGATATTTGAACTGATGGGTGAGCATGTAGCCCGTGATGAGATGTTTCGAGCCTTTAATATGGGTGTGGGAATGATTCTTGTTGTAGAAGAAAAAAATGTAGAAAAAATCCTAGCATCTGCAGAAGGTGCATACCTGATAGGTGAAATAAAAGAAGGAAAAAGAGAAGCAAAACTCATCTAAACACAACAATACCCATCTCTTATTACATGTAACGGCTAAAAATAAAATAGGAAGTAATTATAAAATGAAACATATACCGCCAAAAAGGCGGTATGAAAAAGAAAGGAGAAAAAATCTCTTAGAAGTTAAATGTAAGTTGTGCACTTACACCTGTTTGAGAATGTTTTGTTGTAATATCTAGCCCTGCAAAGTTTTTAAATGTCTCTGTAACTTCCGATGCATAAGTAAATGCTACATCAACAGAAACTTGCTTGCTTATATTATAAGATCCACCCACTGCATAGTGAGACTCAACAACTCCTGGGAAACCAAGTAAATTAAATGTATTTAAAAGACCTGCGTAATCACCTGCAAATGTAGATCCTGCAAGAGCACTCAAAGATCCAGGAGCAAGATTTTGAATTGGACTCGAAGCATAGTTATAACCTGCACGCGCTGACCACTCTTTTGTCTTATACTCATACCCTAATGTTATAACA
>DQUE01000059.1 GCA_015662405.1 Sulfurimonas autotrophica
GTGATATCTCTTCATCCCGTCCAATTACAGGAGGAAGTTTCCCTTCTGCTGCTTCTTTTGTTAAATCTATTCCATATTTAGAGAGAGACTCTAGTGTTTCATCCGCAGTTTGTGAATCTATTTTAGCTCCACCACGTGCTGCTTCAAGCTCTTTTGTAAGCTGCATCACATCAACATACTTTGGCAGTATAGTTGCAAATGGCTCTGTATTTAAGTTTGCTAAAATATAGGTATCAACAGCAAGATAAGAATCCCCATTTTTTGTCATCAAACCTATACCATTTTCAAGTGTTCTTACAAAATCTTGAGAAAGCTTTATATTCTCTTTTGTCACACTTGAAGATTTTGGCAGTTTTTCTGCCATGCTCTTAATATCAAGCTCCATAGCAACTTTATCTATGCCTAATTTATTAAACATCTGATTCAGTACAGAATCTGAATTTGTTAAAAGTGCCCATAAGAAGTGAATAGGTGTCACCTCTTGATTTTTATTGTGTAGTGCTAAAGAGACTGCACTCTCAATTGCCTCTGTCATATTATGTGTTAATTTCTCAAAAATATTATTCATCTCTCAATCCTTTTTTTTATTTATTGCAGAAGTATATACTCTTTAAGTATTTTTCTTTGCTACTTAAGTTGCATATTCAATTATAGCTACCTGATTCTCTGTTTGTCAAGAATTTTTAGAACAATTTTTCACAAATCCTTTTTTCTCATAACGTGCAAGCATGCTTTTATTGCCACTCACTCCCCCACTGTGTATATAGATAATTTTCTCATCTGTTTGTTCTAACAATGCCTTCCACATTGCAGGAGCATAAAGCAAATCAAATTCAACTCCCTTTCTATATAAAACCCGGTAGATATCATAGAACTCTCTATAAGGCTTGGCAAAATGATATTTTTTTGTTGGTTCAAGAATAATAAGATTATTCGGAATATCAGCCAAAGCCCGCATCTGTTCTCTTAAATAGAGACTATCTCCTATACAAGGTGTTGTATAGACTTTATACTCAGGTAGAGCAATTGCTAAGAAAAGTGCCGTTGTACCAGTACCTGAAGGCGTTGCTACTGCTTTTATATGAAGATTTTTACTCTGTTGTTGTATCTCTTGTGCTAAAACATGCAATCCCTGTTGCGCCTCCTTAGTAGCACCACCTTGATCAACAAAACATGTTTTTTCATCCACATGTAAACGCAAAGAAGCAATAAACTCTTTGTAAAAATCGTTTTCTATCTCTCTATGTTGCATGCCTAATTTCAGTGCATCTGCATAATTTCCTGTAGGTTCATCTTTTTGTGTTGTAGAGAGTTTTTTTGTATAGTAAATAAAACTCCATCCCTTCTTCTGACATAATGCAGCTAATGCAAGCATTGCATTTGACTGTGTTCCACCATAAGATATGAGTCTATTATAAGTAGTGCTTGGAGTTTGCAAGAGGGTGTAGAGTTTTCTGTATTTATTACCCGCTAAATATGGGTCAATTAAATCATCACGTTTAACAAGAAACTCTCTTCCTTCTAGAGTAATCTTAGAGAGAGGAGAGTAGATCATGTACTATTTTATATCTGCTTTTTTCTGTAATTCGTCCATTTTTTTCTTCATTACAGATTTAAATTTTTCCATTTTAAGGCGTTGTTCGATAAACGCTTTTACCTCATCAAAACTTCTTGTCATTGATGGTTTTTTATCTTCTACATAAATGACATGGTAGCCAAATTGTGTTTTTACAGGCTTGAGCGTTACTTCTCCTTTTTTCATAGAGAATACTTTATCATTAAATGCAGGTACCATTTGCCCCTTACTAAAGTACCCAAGATCTCCACCTTTTGGTCCACTTGGTCCTGTAGAGTGTTTTTTTGCAAGTTCTATAAACTTCTCTTTTAGTTTTTCACCACTTAATGATTTAAGCTGTGCAATAATTTTTTTCGCCTCTTCTTCTGTTTTTACTAAGATATGGCGAGCATGCACACTCTCTTTTTCGTTAAACTCCTCTTTGTTTTTCTTATAATAATCTTTTAGCTCTTTTGTTGAGACACTAATGCTATCGAGCAGTTTTTTCTGCCACACTTGAATAGCAAGCTCTTTTTTCATTCTCTTCTCAAGCTTTTTATACTCTGTTTTATACTCTGCAGAGTTGATGATTCCTGATTTTCTCGCATCATCATAAATCAACTCTTTCCCTATAAGTTGTTGTAAAACCTGTTGTCTAAACACAGCTTGACGATCAGCCGGAACCTGATTGAAACGACCCTGTGTTGCTTGCATCAACTCTTGGTCAACTTCTTCTTGTGTGATTGCCTTTCCGTTTACAGTAACCAATGTCTTTGCAGATGCTATTGTGCTTGTCAATAACAGTGCAGATAATACCATTGTAATTTTATTCATATTAATTGTTCCTCATAAATTGATAAAAAGAAGTGTAATAGAGATATATTAATGATTATTAAACAGGCGCATTTAAGTGGTTTTAAAATATAGTCATTTTTTACCCCTATAAATAATTATTACTTTGATTATAACCTATAAGTTGCTAAAATACACCTATGAAAAAAGCAACAAAAAAAGAGATTGAAACGATTAAAAAAAGGTTTCTGCAACGCTATAGTGATGCAGTTACAGAACTCCATTATAAAAATGCATATGAGTTGGTAGTCTCTGTGGCACTTTCAGCCCAATGTACAGATAAACGCGTTAATCTGATTACACCTGCATTATTTGAAAAGTATCCTTCCCCTCAAGCACTTGCAGAGGCGGATTTGGATGATGTAAAAAAAATAATTAATAGCTGTTCATTTTTTAATAATAAGGCCAAAAATCTTATCGCGATGGCACAACGGGTTGTTACAGTATATAATGGTGAGATTCCAATGAATGAAAAAGATCTACAGACGCTTGCAGGTGTCGGTCAAAAAACAGCACATGTCGTTATGATAGAATACACTGGTGCGAACCTTATGGCAGTTGATACCCATGTTTTTCGAGTTGCACACAGACTAGGACTTAGTGATGACAAAACAGCAAAAGCCACAGAAGCGACTTTAGTAAAAAAGTTTACAACAGATCTGCATGTACTGCATCAAGCGATGGTTCTCTTTGGAAGATATATCTGCAGAGCAAAAAATCCAAAATGTGACGAATGCTTTTTAACAGAGTTTTGCAAGACAAAAGAGAGTTTTAAAGTTTAGGTATGCAAAATGCTTGGAAGTGGTTATGAAAAAAATATTTTTATTTACTCTACTTATGCTTACCCTCAGTGGTTGTGTTAATAAACACGGAATTTCAGCAAAATATTATAGTGACTGCAAGGAGTACTATGACTTGCAGGGTTATTATCATAAAGAGTGTGGTGATGATGATATCATTACCTATAACACGATGGGAAAAGAGATAAAAAAAGGAGCAACAAAAATAAAAAGCCTTTTTATCAAAGAGGAGCCAAAAGTCCAAAAAAATGTATGGTAACTCTTTTCTATTTCACTGCTATAAATGTAGCAAAATTTGCCCAACGCAAAAGAGGTTCACAATGCGAAAAACCAGCATTTAATGCCATCTTAATATTTTCTGCCTCACTGTAAGGAACAAGTACATTTTCCAAAGCTTCACGTTTTTGCATAATTTCATATTCGGAATACCCCTGCTTCTTTTTAAAATCATAATAGCACTCAATAAGCTCTCTATTGAGCTTTGGATGGTGCGAAATAATCTTTTCGCTAAATAGAAAAACCCCCTCTTTTTTGAGAGAGGTTGCAATCTTTTTAACCAACTCTTCGCGGACAAGTGGACGAATAAATTGCAGTGTGTAGTTACTTATAAATACATCTGCCTCTTTGTAATCGTATTGCAATATATCAGCATTACAGATTTTAATATCAGCACCATAGGCTTCACACTTCTGTCTTGCACGCAAAAGCATTGCTTCAGAATTATCAAGACCAATAAGTTCAGCACTTTTTGACAATTTTCTATGAATATTAAGCAGTGTCGATGCAGTAGAGCAGCCTAGATCATAGAGTCTTGCATCTTCATGGAGATTTTTTAGTGCAAAAAATTCTGTAATTTTTTGTGCCTCTTTATAAAAGGGAATACTTCTCTCAAGCATATCATCAAAGACAGCAGCTACTTCTTCATCAAACTCAAACTGTTTTTTTATCGGCTTTGTAAATACTTTATCATTCATAAATAGAATTTTATCAAAATAAGCCTATAATTGAGTAAAAAAAGGATATTTATGGAATTATCTCTCTCTTCTTGGATGATGATTGCTTTTTTAGTTGGATTAGGTTTGAGTGCTTGGAAAATGTATCAATTTATGCCGACAAAACAACTCAAAGATGATGATACAACGCCCCAAGCACAAACAGAACTCATGGATTTAATAATGAAAACAATAAAAAACAGCCACGCAGATCTTACAGAAAAAGAGCTCTATGCAATAATCATAGAAGATGAAGAATTCGACAAAGAACATTTTTGGAGATTTAATGAAAATAAGTTAAGACAACTCTTACATACACATTATGTGAAAAATCCCGATACACAAAGTATCAAAGATATTCACAAGAAACTAAATGCTTAGTTTCTATTCATCGCATTTAAATCCTCATAGGCTTGTATGACGCGTGTAACAAGACCTTCTTGACCTGCACGTAACCATTTTCTTGGGTCATAGTATTTTTTATTTGGTTTATCTTCACCTTCTGGATTTCCAATTTGGCTTTGAAGATAATCATGATACTTTGTAATATACTGACGAACACCATTCCATGTTGCCCACTGTGTATCAGTGTCTATATTCATTTTAATAACACCATAGCTAATAGCCTCTTTTATTTCTGAAGGCAGGGAGCCAGAACCACCATGAAATACAAAATGAACCGGTTTTTCTTTTGTATGAAATTTTTCTTGGATATATTTTTGTGAATTGTCTAATATCTTAGGAGTAAGTTTCACATTCCCTGGCTTATAGACACCATGGACATTGCCAAATGAAGCAGCTATAGTAAAATTGTCAGATATTTCGCTTAGCTCTTTGTATGCTAGTGCCACCTCTTCTGGCTGTGTATATAAAAGAGCGTTGTCGATATTGGTATTGTCCACACCATCCTCTTCGCCACCCGTGCAACCAAGCTCTATTTCAATACTCATCCCGATTTTATTCATTCTTTGAAAATAGGCTTTACATGTAGTAATATTTTCATCTAATGACTCTTCTGAGAGGTCAAGCATATGAGAAGAGAAGAGTGGTTTTTTCTCTCTCTTGTAGTGTTCTTCCCCTGCTTCAAGGAGTGCATCAATCCAAGGAAGTAGTTTTTTTGCTGCATGATCAGTATGTAGAATTACTGCAACACCATAGACTTCTGCCATCTTGTGTACATGCATAGCACCTGTGATTGCACCAGCAATTGCTGCTCTTTCACCATCATTACTTAAGCCTTTGCCTGCATAGTAAGAAGCACCTCCATTGCTAAATTGTATAATAACTGGAGAGTTGGCTTTTGCTGCAGCTTCAAGTACACCATTAACAGAGTCACTATTGACAACATTCACAGCAGGTATAGCAAAACCAACCTCTTTAGCGTGTTCATATACCTTTAAAACATCATCCCCAAAAAGAACTCCCGGCTTTACAATGTCTAATATACCTTTACTCATAATAATTCCCTAAAAAAAATTTAATTTTAAAATTATAATCTATAGTTCATTTAAAAGAACTTTATGCTAGAATTATATCTGTATCTCCTAAAATGCTAGGATGTTTAGAGGTGTCCATATCCAAAAGGAAAAAAGAAAAGAGATGAAACTTACATTTGATGAATACTCAAAAAAATTTAAAATGTCAAAAGAGATGATAAGTTCAAAACTTCGTGCAAAAACTCTTGACTATGTTATTGAAAACGATATAGTTTATATAATTGTTGACGATGAAGTTTTCCAAGAAACAAAACAAAAGCCACAACAACAAAGCATAGCACCTGCTAAGCCACGTACAACTGTTGCTATGGTCCTATCTTTGTACCAAAAAGAGAACCTCCAGCTCAAGGAAAAAATCCTGCAACTCGAAAAAAAGATAGACAAACTCATAGATGATAAAGAGCAGATGCTACGTGATGAGATGAGTAAAATAGAAAAAGTATATGCAAGTAAAGATGAGCAACTCAAACAGGTTTTAGAACTACTCAACACCAAACTGCTTTCTCAAAATAACAATACAGTACTTGATGTGGAACCTTTACCAAAAGCAGAACAAACAATAGATCTACAAGATCAAAATCAGATTGTAGAGTTAAAAAGCTATCTTAAAACACTCGACCTAGAACCACACCAACGAAAAATTATCAAAAAAAGATTTTTCGCTGTTTATGATAGTGATGTCAGAATAATTAAACAAAATGGCAAGCTCTACCTTGATTTTACCAAGTATGACTATAGTGACTTACTAGAGTATTAATAGATGCCAAAAATTAATAAAAAATTAATAAAAACACGCTACATAGAAGAAGCACTAAAAACATATGCTCAAGAGAATTTCATTCCTCTTTCTGAGTGTGATTTTGTTATAATTAAAGTAGATACGTACATCAAAAGCAATGCTAGTGAATCTTTTGAACTTTGTTCTAAAGATATTCAAGAGCGATACAAAGATAAAGAGAAGTTACTCCATGAGCATGTAGAGTTTCACCAACTCTACACTATTGCAGCAATGCCAAAAGAAAAAATCGAAATTGAACTTGAATATACTATAGACTTTTCAAAATTCTACACACATCCAAAACTTATATTGTCTCCAGAATCAAGAATCCCTTACAAATCTTATAAACCTGTTGATTTACTCAAAATACTTTTTAGAGAATGTAACAAGATAAAAGCCTACAATAGAATTCTTATCAATATTTTTGATGAAGATATGAAAAAACACCTTAAGCTCTTGGTAAAATACATATATGCAGGAAAATTTATAAAACGTGTAAAAATTCCTCTTTTTAACGGAATCGAGCCTGTTATTACTCGTCCAAGTAAACTTATTTTTTGGTTTAAAAAGAAGGAACATAAGGGTGAAGTAATTGAAGTCGATGAAAATGAATTGCTTGTAGAATATAAAAAACCGATTTATGGGCAAAATGGGTTCAATGCTTTTGGGGAATACTTAGATACCACTTTTGCAAATAATGTAGAGGATTTACAAGCCCGAGTCGATAAAAAATCTATCAGAATAGAAGAGACTGCAACAACAAAAAAATACATTAGTAAAATCAAAGGCTATGTGCATTATGATGGAAAAGAACTTCTTGTTGATAATCGTATTAGAATCAGCGAAATCTCAAGACACAGAGACCTAATTGAAGAGCTTGAAAACAACAACATAGAAGTAATTGTCACCCAACATGATACAACAAGAGATACGATTAAAGAGGGAGTCACTCTTGTTTCACAACGGATACATGTAGATGGTTTTGTCGGAGCAAAAAGTCGTCTTGAGGCGATTATACTTGAAATAGATGGAGCAACCCATCAAGAATCTGTACAATATGCAAAATATGCAACTATTAACAGACATAAAGGAACGCTAAGAGCGCATGAGGCAAAAATCGCTCTTCTTGAAGGTGGTGTAGTGCATGCAACTACTGCACATATTGACTCTTCCATAGGTGGTGCTATTTATGCACAAGATGTGACCATAGGACATGTGAAAAACAACCTGAAAGTATATGCTGCAAATTCAATTACTGTTCGTCTTGTCAGCGGAGAGGATAACTTGTTTAAAATCAATTATCGCGACATATCTATACTAGAAAATAAAATAAAATTTATCAAAAATGATCTTGAAGATTTAAGGTACAAGCTCGAAGAGGCAAAAAGACATAGCCCAAGCAGAGCTGAAGAGATCAAGAAAAAGATACAATCTCTTAAAGATGAGATCAAAGCCATTCAAAACTCTTACAAAAAGGCAAAGATAACTATTCAAGAGCCTTTTCGAGGCCTTAACAAAATCGTTTTTACCATAGATGAATCTCACGAAATCTCCTATAAAACAGACGCTAAAGCGTACACTCCTTTTTATCTTGAAATACAAGAAAATATCATCACTCTCCATCCAGTCGCAAAAACAATAGTCATAGAAGAAGAGTAGAATATTCTCTTTTCTTCTTAACTTTATCATATTTTTCATGACATTTATATACAGAAAATCACATATAAAGCGCTATAATACAGATATAATACGTTAATTACATATCTATAAGCACATAAAATATCTGTTTAAGTCTATATTTCGTATAATCTCACTTATGCAAATTAATGATTAATTTAATATCTTACATAACGCAATTGAGTCTCAAAATAACGGAAAAAAATTCCCTTAAAAACATGGCTAAAAACCTAGAAATATCTATGCGTACATATCAAGACTAAAAGCTAGGTCGTGCAAAACCACAAGCTGCTACAACACAGTTATAAAGATGTGAGATAGACTAGATGATGAAATAGTTAGAGCAGTAAGAAAAACCAATAAACTAGAGGAGTAGAAGATAGGTGCACTAACAAAAAATGAAAGAGATGGGCTAGAAGATGTATTTTTATCTCTATCTTCAACAAAAAAATACAAAAAATTAAAAAATTTATCAAGTTTAATTATGTATAAAAACACTGATCTAAACTTTAAAAAGCTCTTAAAACAGGCTAAATATGGACTAAAAGAAACAAAAACATCAAATATTTTATTTAAATACACTAAAAAGAAGAAAAATTTAAGCAAATAAACTATAAAGTACCTATAGCTGAATTATTTCAAGGCGAATCTTAATCCAAAGGTATATTTATGAACAAAGCACAATTTGTTGAATTAGTACAAAAACATGGGGACTACAAAACTAAAGTAGAAGCTGAAAATGCCATCAAGGCTTTTACAGAAGCAATAGCTGAAGCGTTGGTAAAAGGAGAAGATGTTTCTCTAGTAGGTTTTGGTAGTTTTGCAGCAGTACTCCAAAAGGGGAAAACTGGTAAAGTTCCAGGGACTGATAAAACTTATACAACGCAAGACAAAATGGTTCCTAAATTTAAAGCTGGTAAAAGTCTTAAAGACCGCGTTGCAGCTGGTAAATAATTATAAATTTGTATTGCTCTTAAAGGGCAATACTTTTTTTACTCTTTTTCCTAATAACTTTTTAATAACATATTTATTTTATTTACAACACCAAATACTCTCGATATACTATTGCGTATAATATTCTCATACTCAAAGGAATAGACTATGAAAGTAACAAAAAGTGAAGAACAATGGAAAAAAGAACTAACTCCTGAAGCATTTCATGTATGCCGTCAAAATGGAACTGAAGCACCATTTTCTGGAAAATATTATGATCATACAGGTGATGGTATCTACAAATGTATCTGTTGTGGCACTCCTCTTTTTGAATCAAATAGAAAATTTGACTCTAAAACAGGTTGGCCAAGTTATTATGAAGCGATAGAAGGTGCAGTAACAGAAGTCAAAGATATATCACATGGAATGATTCGTACTGAGGTAAGGTGCAGTAGCTGTGACGCTCATTTAGGGCACCTCTTTCCTGATGGTCCTGAGCCTACCGGTTTGCGATACTGTATAAATTCTGTCTGCTTAGATTTTGAAGAACAAAAATAAAGAGGAAGTTATGAAACGAATTTTATTTACACTATTTATATTATACGCAACCATGCTATTTGCCCAAGAGAATACTCCACATGTAATATTACAAACAAATCAGGGAAATATAGAGCTTGAACTCTTTGGAGATGCTGCACCTCTGGCCGTTGAAAATTTCATTACACATGTAAAAAAAGGATACTACAACGGTGTAGCTTTTCACAGAATCATTCATAATTTTATGATTCAAGGTGGTGATCCTACAGAAACAGGTCGTGGTGGTGAAAGTATTTGGCATAAAGCATTTAAAGATGAATTCAAAGCAAACCTTGTTTTTGACAAACCTGGTATATTGGCAATGGCAAACAGAGGACCAAATACAAATGGTAGTCAATTTTTCATTACAACAGCTCCTACGCCTTGGTTAAACGGAGGCTATACAATTTTTGGAAAAATTGTAGGTCAAGAATCTATACAAACCTTACAAAAGTTAAATAACGTAGCTACATCAGGGCGCTCAGGAGGAGACAGACCTTTAGAGCGTCAAGAGATCATAAAAGCATATATGAAAGAGAAAGTATTAGAGAGATAGTGCTTTGAACACCTTAAGTGCCTGAACATGTTCAGCTACATCATGGACTCGTAAAAATGAAGCTCCATTCTTTACTGCCTCAAGATGGAGTGTTAATGTACCTGCTAATCTTTCATCAACACTTGATGGTGAAATTGTATCTATCATTGACTTTCTCGAAGCGCCAACTAGCAGTGGCTTTTTCAATTGCAAGAAATGTTCAAGATTTTTTATTAAACTTACATTATCTTCCAAACGCTTGCCAAATCCTATACCCACATCTAACACAATCTCTTTAACTCCAAAACTCTCAGCTTTTTGTACTCTCCTCTCAAAAAAATCATACACATCACTCAATACACTCTTGTAGTTGGGATTTTTTTGCATTGTCTGAGGCGTCCCTTGCATATGCATAATAATCGCAGTAGCATTATATGAAGCACAAAGCCTACATACTGCATCATTTTGCAAACCTGTAATATCATTTACAATACAAAAGCCACTCTCTAGCGCCTTTTGCAATACTTTTGGCTCAAAACTGTCACAACTGAATTTTACATTTTCGTAAAGTTTTTGCTGCTTAATAAGGCTCAAAAGAGGCTCTATCCTTGCCAACTCCTCTTCTGCGCTTACTATCGGTGCATTAGGACGAGAAGATACAGCACCAACATCTATGATATCTGCACCTGCTTCTATCATTTTTTCTATACACTGTATTGCCTCTTTATCTTTTAGTCTACTTTTAGCATAAAAGCTATCATCATTTGCATTGATAATGCCCATAATTGCAACTGATTTTGGTTTTTGCAGCTGTGTAAACTCTTTGAGTTTTTTTGCCAAATCTTTAAGTCCAAACGGTTGTGCCAACTCTTTTCTTGCTAAAACTTTTAACTGTTTTGTATTTGCAATTAATATACATGCAACCCTTGGTTTTGCTGCAACAACTGTCCCCCTTGGCACTGCCAAATCAGCACCTATAGAGAGTGCATCTTGCTTTAAAATATTTGCTGCACCTACATGAAGATCATCTATATATAAAATATGCAGATCTGCTTTAGCAGCTAATATGTTTATTCCACCCTCATCAACACCAAGTTTTTCTAATTGCTTTTTTATATCTATATCACTAGATATTTTTTCTACTCGCATTATCTCTCCTGCGCAAAACTCATCAGAAGCATTGCTAAAACACTTTGTGGCCGTGAGTTCAAATCAAGCAGTCTATAAGCTTTGTCAAAATTCTCAAGCTGCGCTGGTGTTAATATCAGCTGATCAATTACTGTTGCCCTGTGAAAAAGAGCCTCAACTAAAGACTTCGCCTCCATTTTACTCACTCTTGCATATTTTTTTAAAAATGCAAAAACCTCTTTATAATCAAGTCGTGAGAGTCGAATATCTAAATCCAAAACCTTATGATCTAGCTCTGTTTGTATAATTGGAAGTCGTGAACGCACTGTTGGTAGTAGATTGGATTTTGTTGGCGAGACAATAATAAACTCAATATTTGTCGGTGGCTCTTCTAAAATTTTTAAAAGAGCATTTTGAGCAACATCGGTAAACTCAGAAGCTGCAATAATGATATATTTAGTTTGTGATTCACTAATATATGCCTCAGCAGTAACAAGTTTTGCATGCTCTATTTTAAAATTTTCTTCTAAAAATTTTACTACTCTAAAACCTACTAAACTATCTTCAAGAGTCTCTACAGCACCTTCTAGGTTACTTGCTATACGAATATGACCCTCTAAAGAAAGATTACGAACTTGCATCAACCTCTCCAAACATTGCTGCATTCAAAGAGGCATCAAAGAGTTTGTAAAGCTGTAAAAGTTTAATATCTAAATCTAAATCATATGATTTGAGTGTAAAAGCATTATTAAAATCTTCATCAAAAATCCAAAAATAACTCTCATCTTTTCTTTTGGCAATATCACTCCGCTTATCATCGCCTTTACCGATATACCAAAAAAAGTAATCATTTTTATAAGAGAGTGCTATCATATCATCTATAATATCTATTATCTCCCCACCACTTACGTTATTGAAATGCGTATAGATGTTATCAATACTAATGATAGGGATAAGTGGTCTCTCTAAAAGCAAACCATTGATAGAGCTTAATATATAGTTCTCAAACCATTTTCGTTTTTCATCAGTAATCAATATAATTGTTTTACCATTTAAAATCTGCTCTAGCGCGTATGCCGTTGTTTTTGACCACTCAAAACGATACTCCTCTAGCCAACTAAGACTACCGCCCTTCTCTCTTATGGCATCGAGGCTCCATTGTGCAAAATCCGACATATACTTGCTTATTTGTCTAACTCATAAGTATTGTGCAAAGAGCGTACAGCAAGTTCAGCATACTTTTCATCAATAACCATCGATACTTTAATCTCTGAAGTAGAGATCATATTAATATTAATATTCTCTTTTGCCATTGTTGAAAAAGCTTTTGCAGCAACACCAGCATGTGATTTCATACCAACACCAACGACTGAAACTTTACAAATATCTTCATTGTAAGAGTCATCTTTTATTTCACCACTTTTGACAAAACTATCTACAACAGATTTTGCATCATGCAGATCACTCACAGGCACGGTAAAGTCAATATTTGTAGTCTCATCAACTGCTTTGTTTTGAATAATCATATCTACATTAACTTCAGCATCTGCCAATGCGTTAAAAATATCAGAAGCAATACCTGGTCTGTCTTTAACACCCATTAAAGAGATGCGTGCTTGATTTCTGTCTAATGCAATTCCACTTACTAACGGTTTTTCCATAATATTTTCTTCCTTTGTAATTAATGTTCCCTCTTCGTCACTAAAACTACTTCTTGTGACCAAGTTCACATTCAGTTTTTTTGCAAGCTCTACTGAACGATTTTGCAGCACTTTGGCACCCAATGATGCAAGTTCAAGCATCTCTTCATAAGAGATCTTCTCTAATTTTTTTGCTTTTGGCTCTATGCGTGGATCTGTCGTATAAATTCCTGTTACATCTGTATATATCTCACACAAATCAGCTCCAAGAGCTCCTGCTATTGCCACAGCAGACAAATCACTCCCTCCACGTCCAAGTGTTGTTACATCACCATCTGCATTGACACCTTGAAAACCAGCGACAACAACAACTTTTCCCTCATCAAGAGCACTCTTTATAGCTTTTGGATCAATCTCTTCTATACGTGCTTTTGTATGATGACTATCCGTAACAATGCCTGCTTTTCTTCCTGTCATCGCCATAGCATCCAATCCCATCTCTTGTAGTGCAATGGAAAGGAGTGCAGCTGTTACACGTTCACCTGAACTTAAAAGCATATCCATCTCCGCACGAGCCGGGTTTTTTGAAAAATGTTGAGCAAAGCCTATCAGTTTATTTGTCTCTCCACTCATTGCAGAGACAACCACTACAACATCATTACCAGCTTTTTTTGCTTTTGCTACACGATTTGCAACATTTTGTATGCGATCTAAATCGCCAACGCTTGTTCCACCAAATTTTTGCACTATCAACATCTATAACAGCCCCTCTTTTCTAAAATATGTAATAACTTTTTCATATACAGACTGCTTAAAATGCGGTGTAAAGTCTAAAACATCCTCTACATTTACAAATTTATAATTTATAAACTCAGGATGCCTTGTATTAAGATTTATTCTTGCATCTTCTGTGAGTTTAAGTAAAAAATATTTTTGTATCTGTCCATGATATGGCTTCATACTGCTTGCAATTTTAGGAGGAAAGTCATAAGAGATCCACTCTGGATACTCAGCAATGATTTTAGCAGCACCTGTGCCTATCTCCTCTTCCATTTCACGAAAAAGAGCCTCTTGTACCTCTTCACCCTCATCAATACCACCTTGTGGAAATTGCCATATATTAGTCAAATCATTTCTTTGCGCAATAAAAACCTCTTTTTTTTGCGGATACTCACTTGAGACTATTATCATAGCCACATTGGGACGGTATATTTTTTCTTCACTCATATAAGCACCTATATTTAATTGTACGCGATTATACAAAAATAGCTATTAAAATAAGTTTATCTGGGTATAATTTCATTATGTTAGTTTATATTCATATCCCTTTTTGTGACTCGAAATGCTCTTACTGTGCCTTTAACTCTTATGTTGACAAGTTTCACCTCAAAAAGAATTACATGAAGGCACTACAAAAACAATTAGCATATGAATTACAAAGATTTCAAACAAAAAAAGAGAGTATCGAGACTCTTTTTATAGGAGGTGGTACGCCTTCAACTGTTAGCCCGCAACTCTATGAGGAAATTTTTGCACTACTTAGCCCCTATCTTATGAAAAATGCAGAAATTACCTCTGAAGCCAATCCTAACTCTGCAACAAAAGAGTGGTTAGCGGGTATGAAAAAGCTTGGTGTAAACCGTATCAGCTTTGGAGTACAAAGCTTTGACAAAGAAAAACTCAAGATACTTGCTAGAGCACATACACCGCAAATGGCAATTGATGCCATCACGCATGCTAGCGATGTTGGTTTTTACAACATTTCACTAGACTTAATCTATGCTACTTTGGGTGATACAAAAGATCTTCTTGCAAATGACATTCAAATGGCTTTATCATTACCAATCAACCACATAAGTGCCTATGCCTTAATGATTGAAGAGGGCACTGCATTTGCAAATCGTCCACAGATGTCATACGAGCAACTTTCACTTACAAAGTGGCTCTTTAATGAGATACAAAACCATGGATTCACTCAATACGAAATTAGTAACTTTGGAACCTATCAATCTCTTCACAATCTTGGCTATTGGCAATATAAAGACTACATTGGTGCAGGTGCTGGAGCTGTTGGCAAACTTGGGCTTACAAGACTCTATCCGCAAACTGGTATAGAAGCCTATATAAATGATCCTTTACACATCAGACAAGAGTCTTTAACAGATGAAGACAAAAGGCTTGAGAAGATATTTTTAGGGTTACGTTCAATTGTTGGTGTGGAGAAAAATATATTAAACACTCAAGAGCAAAAAAGAGCAAAAATTTTACTTGAAGAGCAGAAACTAGAGCTAAAAGAGAATATTTTTTATAATCATAACTATCTTTTGGCAGATGAGATTGCACTATTTTTGAATTCTTGAAGATTTTTTAATCATTCTTTAGATAAAATCTCACTAACAATAAATTATGAAGGCTAAATATGTTTGGTATGGGTTTTACAGAAATTCTAATCATTGCAGTTATTGCTATTCTTTTTCTAGGTCCAGATAAACTGCCTAGTACAATGGTTGAAATTGCTAAATTTTTTAGAAATGTCAAAAATACAGTAGGAACACTCAAAGATTCTCTTGAAGAAGAGATGAACCTCAATGAAATAAAGCAAGAAGCACTTGCATATAAACAAGAACTACTCAATGCCAGTGAAAAGCTTCATAAAGTTACAAATATTCCAGCACAAGCGGGTGCAAAACTTACAAGCTTGACAGATGATATTTTAGAAGAAGAGAATGAAAATATAGTAAAAGCAACACCAAAAGAGTCACAAAAAGTAACTTTTAAGAAAAAAGAAAAAATAGAGAAAGAAGAAGATAATAAAGATGTTTGATGAATTACGACCACACCTTGTAGAGCTGAGAAAAAGACTTGCGATATCAGCAGCGAGTTTAATCGTTATGTTTTTTGTTATGTTTTACTTTCACGAACCTATACTTACATGGATGGTACAGCCACTCAATGATGCACTTATAGCAGTAGGGAAAGTCTCTGTAAATGCGGCAAATGGTATGATTACTACCTCTCAAGTCGGAGGAGCCTTTTTTGTAGCACTAAAAGTTGCTTTTTTTGCTGCAATTGTAGGTGCATTGCCAATTATACTCTCACAAATATGGCTCTTTATTGCTCCTGGTCTTTATGCGCACGAGAAAAGGATGATTATTCCTTTTATAGTCGGCGGAACAGTTATGTTTTTAGTGGGTGTTCTTTTTGCTTACTATATTGTAACACCTTTTGGTTTTGACTTTCTCATCACTTTTGGTTCTTTTAAATTTACTCCACTTATTAATATTGAAGATTATGTCGGTTTTTTCACAAAAATTATGTTTGGTTTTGGTCTTGCATTTGAGTTACCTGTTTTTGCCTATTTTTTAGCACTTCTTGGACTTGTTGATGACAGGCAAATGACAGCATTTTTCAAGTATGCAATTATAATTATCTTTGTAGTTGCAGCACTCTTAACGCCACCAGATGTGCTCACACAGTTGCTGATGGCAGGTCCACTTATTATACTTTATGGTCTCTCTATTCTAATAGTAAAACTAGTAAACCCTGCACCACCTATCGAGGAAGAGGATGATGATATTGAAGAAGATGAAGAAAACAATGAAGCACTAGAGAATAAAAATGAGTAACGAAGCGTTACTTACACAAAGCTATGATTTCACTCTCCCAAATGAACTCATAGCAAAATACCCTGCTTCTCCTCGTGACCATGCAAAACTTTTCGTTTATGATAGGGCAACAGATACTATCACTCACACCCATTTTTATAACCTTGAAAAATTTATTCCTCAAGAGTCTGCTCTGATTTTCAATGACACAAAAGTTATCAAAGCAAGACTCTTTGGAGAAAAGAAAAGTGGAGGAAAAGTTGAACTGCTTATAAATAGAGCGCTAAATGCACAAGAGATCTCTGTCTATATACGAGGGAAAGTAAAAGCTGGTACTGAGCTATTTTTTGATGACAACCTTATGGCAAAAGTAACAAAGCTCAACGATGATGGCAGTCGTGAAGTAAACTTTTATCAAGATAAAATGCTGCTACGATTTGAAGAGCTCCTCCCAATAATAGATAAAATAGGACATATTCCTCTTCCGCCTTATATTCAAAGAGCAGATGAAGATGCAGATGCAAATGAGTATCAGAGTGTTTTTGCCAAACAAGAGGGTGCAGTTGCCGCACCAACAGCTTCACTTCATTTCACACCAGAGCAGCATAAACGAATTTGTAACAATCATCAACATGCCTATGTGACGCTCCATATAGGAAGTGGTACTTTTAAGCCAGTTGAGGCTGAAGTGATCACAGACCATCCAATGCACTCAGAGTATTATGCTATTTCAAATGAAGCAAAAGAGATTTTAGAGAGCAGTGTTCCTATTTTAAGCGTAGGAACAACGTCAACTAGAACTATAGAGTATTACGCAAGACATCAAGGAAAAATAAGAGGGGAAGCAAATCTTTTTTTACATCCTCAAAATAGACCTCTGCGCGTCAATCATCTCTTGACCAATTTTCACCTGCCAAAGTCAACACTACTTATGCTTGTTGCATCTTTTGTTGGGTTAGAAAAAACGCATCAGCTCTATGCTGAAGCCATAAGAGAAAAGTATAGATTTTACTCTTATGGCGATGCGATGCTTATCTTGTAATTATATTATTCTCTTTTATTTTTTTGATAATATTACTTAAAAAAGAGATTTTTTTCTCTTCATCAGCGAGTAAAGAGACTCCGCCAAGATTGAATTTTTCCATTTTAGAGTCTAAATAGCTTGTATTAAATTTTCCCGCCTTAAACTCTTCATCACGCACAATTTCTCTATGAAGTACTATGTTTGTTTTAAACCCTTCAATATAAAATTCATCCAATGCTCTTTTGGCTTTTTTTACCGCACCTTCCCAATCCAAAGACCAGACTATAAGTTTACCAAGCATAGAATCGTAACAAGTTGGCAATTCATACCCTGCATACAAACTTGTATCAAGACGCACTCCAGGCCCACCTGGTGTCAGATATTTTGTAACTGTACCTGTTGTAGGGAAAAAGTTGTTTTGTGGATCTTCAGAGTTAATTCTAAACTCAATAGAGTATCCTCGAAACTTTATCTCCTCTTGTAAAAATTTCAACTTATCTCCACCAGCAATCTCTATCATTCTTTGTATGATATCCACACCTGTTATTGTTTCAGTAACAGGATGTTCCACTTGCACTCTTGTGTTCATCTCGATAAAATAGATATTATCCTCAGCATCAACCAAGAATTCTACCGTTCCTACACTCTCATATCCCAACCGAAACATTGCTTTAATGGAGACTCTATAAAGCTCTTTTCGCACAGCATCACTTAAAAGCGGTGATGGTGCAATCTCAATAACTTTTTGATGACGACGCTGAATAGAACAGTCTCTCTCTCCAAGATGCACAATATTTCCATATTTATCTGCAACAATCTGCACTTCTATATGGCGAGGATTTTCAACATATTTTTCTATAAATACATCCCCTTTTCCAAAATATTTTACCGCTTCATTTGTAGCAGATTCGAACATTTTAGAAAAATCTTTCGCCTGCTTGACAATTCTCATTCCTCTACCACCACCACCAAACGCAGCTTTGATGATGACAGGAAATCCAATCTCTTTAGCAATCTTTTCACCCTCTTTTATATCAGTAACCGGTGTGTCAGTTCCTTCTAAAACAGGTACACCAATTTTCTTCATAGCAACTTTTGAAGCCATCTTATCACCGAAAAGTTCAATATGTTCCGGTTTTGGACCTATGAAAATTATGCCGTTTTCTTCACAGGCTCTAGCAAATTCAGCACTTTCAGATAAAAATCCATACCCTGGATGAATAGCATCACAATTAGCTTTTTTTGCCATTGAGATAATTCTTTCATAATTTAAGTAAGCTTCAATCGGATTTCCCATGATTGGATAACACTCATCTGCTTTTGCTACCCAAACACCTTCTACATCTACTTCCGAAAAAACAACAACAGTTTTTATTTCCAACTCTTTACATGCACGAATAATTCGAAGTGCAATTTCACCTCTGTTTGCAATTAGCATTTTAGTTATTTTTTGCTTCATATCTCATTCTCCAATATTTTCTAATAACAGTATTATAAAGATTTAAAAAAATTAACTCTATACTTTAATTGCTAAAAAAGTTATCTATTTTTGTAATTTTTATTCTCTTTTTTTGATATAATTACCATTATGAAAAAAACTACATTAGAAAAAAAAATTAAGATCTCTAATTATCTTATGTATTATATATACACCCATATAGATAGTCATATTAATATGGATGAACTTGCCCAGTATCTCAATATAAACAAATTCTATATGCATAAAATTTTTAAAGAGATATTTAATCGTAATATTTATGAAAGTATCAAATCAATACGACTACAAAAAGCTTCAAATCTATTATTAACAAATAAATTCTCAACCATTTCAGAGGTCGCAAACTCTTGTGGTTACTCTTCACAAACATCTTTTATACGCGCCTTTAAAGCCCGTTTTGCAATGACACCAAAAGAGTGGAGAAGAGGAGGCTATAAAGATTATTCAAATAAAATTCTTAGGCAATCTTCCATAGCTACAAAATCAAAAGCACAGTTTCATTCAATCACACCAGAAATTGTTAAAATGCCAGAACTCTCAGCATACTATATTAGACATAAAGGTTATAATGAAAGTATCAAACAGACATGGCAAAAACTCCAAACATGGGTATTTAGTAATAATCTTACAAACTATAAAGAGATAGCCCTTTTACACGACAACCCTACAATAACTCCACTTGACGAGTGTCAATATGTTGCCTGCATTGTAAATGAAGATAAAAATATTACACTTAATGACAGACTTCCAAACTTTACAATTGCAAAAGGAGTCTATGCAAAGTTTGATCTACAGGGAGAGTTTGGAGATTTTTTAAAATTTATTCATTGGGTATATCATGAATGGCTCCCAAGTAGTGAGTATGAAACAACCACAAAACCGCCATATGTTATTTATAAAAAAAATAAATATCTCTCAAAAGATAAGAAATTTGATATCAGTCTTTACTTGTCTATTAGTTACTAGAGAGATACACTCTTGCATTTTTTATCTCTATAATTCCCTCTAATTCTGCTTCAAAAATTTTTGCTGGATATTTTTGCAAAGCCTCTTCGTATGTTGGATTCTTTTGACAATAAAGCAAAAAATCATCTGCTCTCATCTCTTTACATATAGCGCCTCCAAATTGTGAAACAAAAACATCCAAATCATAAATAGCTTTTGCTTTTCCTTGCAAAAGAAGATCATTCGTAGCTTCACTCTCACCGATACGATGAGGAAGAACATAGACCTCTTTTCCCATTTTCAAGGCATATGCTACACTATGCATCGTTCCTGAATTAAAATCAGCATATGTTACGATGAGGACATCTCCCAAAGCAACAACAATTTCATTACGCAGAGGAAAATTATATTTACGAGAAGGCATCCCCTCTTGAAACTGACTAAGCACCAAACCATTTTGTTCTATATCTATAATCATATTTTTATTGATCGCAGGGTAGCGTTTATCAAGTCCTGTTGCTGCTACCATGATAGTATTTGCAGCTCCAGCCGCTTTGTGTGCTATGGCATCAACGCCCAAAGCACCGCCACTCACTATACAAACGCCTGCTTGAGAGAGCTTTTGTGCAAGTTTATGTGTCATTTCTCTAGCATACTGGTTTGGCTTTCTACTACCAACAATTGCAACTTTTTTTCTTTGAAGTAAGCTTGCATTGCCTTTATAAAAAAGTTCGTTTGGATACACTTTCATGCTATCAAGTTCAGCGATATGAAAATCTATCTGCTTTATCATAGATTTAATATATTTTGTCTATCTGAACCAATTCAACATCTTTAAACAGAGATTTTGATTCATGAAGAGCTTGGAGAGTAGTTTTATGAGGATGTCCTATAGCAATAGCATGCCCATGTGCTTTTGCAACCGCAATTGCTTTTTTAATCTGTTTTAATATATAGCGCTTATTCATCTTATGATCCAAAAAAACATCTCGCGCAACATACTTGAGTCCAAAATTTTTTAACACTTTAGGTGCCTTCGTTTTTGCTGTCGTTCTGCTATCTACAAAACGGATATGATTTGCATTTAAAGCAAAAATCAATCTATTCATAGCAATTTCATTTGCAGTAAATTTACTGCCAGTATGATTATTTATATAAGAAACTTTAGGAAACAATCTTTTTATATCTTTAATTTTTGCAGAAATTTTTTGTTGAGAATCATGTACTCGTAGTGTATGTGGCTCTTCAGCGCTAAAGTGCATTGCTTCCATAGGAAGATGCACCATGTAAAACTGTTCATGCGATGCAAGTTTTGCAGAATTTGGTCTTGCTGCTCGTGGTGGTAAAAAAGACATCGTTATATTTAAATGTAAACGTTTGACTGCTCTTACCTGTGATGCAGTCTGCATGTCATCTATAATAATAGCAAGCTTTGGTTTTTTTCTATAAGTCTGCACTTTTTTTGGTTTTTGCTTTGAAGGATTTGCCAATGTTTCATCCTCTATTTCATGTGCAGCAGAGACATATGTTTTTGTATCTTTTTTCAAAATCTCTTGTAATCTTTTTTGCACACTTACAGAAGGTGCTTTTGGAATTTTTGTTGCTATTTTTTCCTTTAGAGCAACCTTCTGTTTTACTACTTCTTTTGTTTTTGCATTATTTATTCCCAAATAATACCCCACTACCAAAGAGAGCAAAATCAGAGCTATTATTGCCAAAAACCATACTATGTATTTTAAAAAAGGAGAGCCTCTTTTTTTCTTTATTCTTTTTTTTCTTTTTGCCATTTACTATTCATCTTACAATTTAATTTACTGAAACTATATCCTAAAAAGATAAAAATCTTAATTTGATGACAGTTTGTCATATAATTTTTCAATTATAGCTGTAAACTGATGCAGTAATATTTCCAACTCTTCAATAGCAAAAGCATCTGACCTTACACACTTTTCAATTTCTAAACTCCATAAGTAAGAGACCATAAATAACTTCATAGATAAGTATCAAGACAGATATAATTTCAACATTGGACCATTAATTGCTTGTATACAGTTATGATGATAGAAACAAAAACATTAGAGAAATTAAGAA
>DQUE01000186.1 GCA_015662405.1 Sulfurimonas autotrophica
CTGAGAGAACTCAAAAAAGTCTAACAGAAACAAATAGTTTTATTGATGTAATAAACAATAATGTCAATAATACTGTTGCAAATATAGACAATACAAATAATAATCTACAAAACATAGCAGGTAGCTCTGATAGCCTAAGTCAAAATTTACAAAACTTAACTGACAGTATTCAAAAGATATCTGAACATCTAAATGAATCAAAAGATAAACTAGAAAGATTAGATCGTTTAAATCAATCTGTTAAAAAAATAAAAAACTACCTTTAAAATTGATACAGTTAGTTATATTTTAAGAACAAAGGCAAAAAGCTACCTACTGGTAAGGTTACTATGGCTGAAGTAAAAAGAACTTGTAAATATGACGACAACTTTACAGCAGAGCTTTTTGAGCAAGAGTATGTTTAAGGTTGGTTTTAAAGTTTGGAAACTATCACTGCTTAATAATACTTTTACATTAGTTTGTGTATAATTCTCGTCCGCTTTATTGTTTTAGCATTAAATAAAGAAAAGAGTATTTCTATCTTTATATTTTATATAGCAAGGTAGAAGTATTGGCAAAGTAGCATGTAAACTCTTTGCCTAGAAACAATAAAGACAACGACTAATAAGGACTTACGATGAAAGTAAGAGCTTCAGTGAAAAAGATGTGTGATGACTGTAAAGTGATCAAAAGAAGAGGTATTGTAAGAGTAATCTGCAAGAATCCTAAACATAAACAGAGACAAGGATAACCATGGCTCGTATTTCTGGTGTAGATTTACCTAAGAAAAAACGTATAGAGTACGGTTTAACGTACATTTATGGTATAGGTCTTCATACTGCTCGTCAAATATTAGACGCAACAGGCATAGACTATAATAAAAGAGTTTTCGAATTAAATGAAGAAGATGTAGCATCTATTACGAAAGAGATCCGTGAAAACCATATGGTTGAGGGTGATTTACGTAAAAAAGTTGCAATGGATATTAAGGCACTTATGGATTTAGGTTCATATCGTGGTCTACGTCACCGTCGTGGTCTTCCATGCCGTGGTCAAAAAACTAAGACAAATGCGCGTACTCGTAAGGGTAAACGTAAAACTGTCGGCGCAGCGTAAGGAATTATAATATGGCAAAAAGAAAAGCTGTTAGAAAAAAAGTAATAAAAAAGAATATATCACGTGGTATTATTCATATTGCGGCATCGTTTAATAATACGCTTGTAACTATTACGGATGAAATGGGTAATATGATTGCTTGGAGTTCAGCTGGTTCTTTAGGATTTAAAGGTTCTAAAAAATCAACTCCATTTGCTGCACAGGCTGCTGTTGAAGATGCAGTTGCAAAAGCACAAGTACATGGCATAAAAGAGCTCGGTATTAAAGTGCAAGGTCCTGGTTCTGGTCGTGAGACTGCAGTGAAAGCTGTTGGTGCTATCGAAGGAATCCGTGTTACATTTATGAAAGATGTTACACCATTACCACACAACGGTTGTCGCGCGCCTAAGCGTCGTAGAGTTTAAGGAGATTACTGATGGCAAGATATAGAGGTCCAGTAGAAAAAATCGAAAGAAGATTCGGAGTAAGCCTTAACTTAAAAGGTGAGCGTCGTTTAGCAGGAAAGTCTGCTTTAGAGAAGCGTCCTTACGGTCCAGGTCAACATGGTCAGCGTCGTAAAAAAGTTTCTGAGTATGGTTTACAACTTAATGAAAAGCAAAAAGCGAAGTTTATGTATGGAATTTCTGAAAAGCAATTCCGCGCTCTATTCGTTGAAGCAAAACGCCGTGATGGAAATACAGGTACAAACCTTATTACATTAATTGAGCAAAGATTGGACAATATTGTTTATAGAATGGGATTTGCGTCTACACGTAGATTTGCTCGTCAGCTAGTAACACATGGTCACATTTTGGTTGATGGTAAAAAAGTTGACATTCCCTCTTACCGTGTAAAACCAGGTCAAAAAATAGAAGTGAAAGAAGCGAGTAAAAAGAATAATCAAATTGTTCGTGCTATTGAACTTACAAACCAAACTGGTCTTGCTCCATGGGTAGACATTGATGCTGAAAAAGTATTTGGTATTTTTACTCGTCTTCCAGAGCGTGAAGAAGTTGTTATTCCAGTTGAAGAACGTTTAATCGTTGAGCTTTACTCGAAATAATAATCTACCATAAAAAGGCGTAAAAGATATGAAAAAAATTAAAACTACTCCACTTGCTCCACAAGAGTTTGAGGTAGAACAAATAAGTGAGAATGAAGCTAATATTATGGCATATCCTTTTGAAGTAGGGTACGCTATTTCATTAGCTCATCCACTTCGCCGTTTTCTATTAAGTAGCTCAGTTGGTTATGCACCAATCGCTATTAAAATCGAAGGTGCCAAACATGAGTTTGACTCAGTTCGTGGTATGCTTGAAGATATTTCAGATTTTATTTTAAATCTTAAAGAGATTCGCTTTAAATTGAATAATGATGCAACAGAGGCAGAGATTAATTATAGCTTTGCTGGTCCATGTACTATTAAAGGTGCAGATCTTAATAATGATGAAGTAGAAATTGTTACTCCTGATGCTCCACTTGCGACTTTAAATGAAGATTCAACATTAAACTTTAGTATTAAAATTGCGCAAGGTATAGGTTATGTTGCGAGTGAGGATACTGCTAAAGAGGTTGATGATGACTATATTGCATTAGATGCTTATTTTACTCCGGTAAGAAGTGCTACATATAAAATAGACAATGTATTGGTAGAAGATAATCCTAATTTTGAAAGAGTTATCATGAACATCAAAACTGATGGGCAAATCTCTCCTATTGATGCATTTAGAAACTCTTTAGAGGTTATGTATGCACAGTTAGCTGTATTTAATTCTGAAATTAGCATTAAAGCTCCTACGACAATTGAGAGAGTTGAAGAGTCACCAGATTTGAAAAAACTAGCAACTAATATTGATAGTTTAGGGTTGAGTGCACGTAGTTTTAACTGTCTTGATCGTTCAAATATTAAATTAATAGGTGAAATTGTACTTATGAGTACAAATGATCTAAAAAATGTGAAAAACCTTGGAAAAAAATCATACGATGAAATCGTAGAAAAAATACAAGAGTTTGGTTTTGAAGTTGGTGCTGATTTAGCCGATGATGTAGTGACTGCACTAAAAAAGAAAATAGAAGCCGTATAGGCGTAAAAGAGGATAAAATATGAGACACCGTCATGGATATCGTAAACTAGGTCGTACAAGTGCTCACCGTAAAGCACTTTTAGCAAACCTTAGTATTTCGTTAATTGAACATGGTAAAATAGAGACAACTGCTATAAAAGCAAAAGAGCTTCGCTCTTATATTGAGAAACTTATCACAGTAGCTGGTAAAAATGACTCAAATGCACACAGAGCGGTATTTGCTGCTCTTCAAAATAAAGAAGCTACAAAAACTTTAGTAAATGAGATAGCACCTAAGTATGTAGATCGTGCTGGTGGATATACTCGAATTACTAGAACTCGTATTCGTCGTGGTGATGCAACACCAATGGCATTTATTGAATTAGTATAAGTACTATTTTGCAATAATAGATTTGATTCTATTATTGTAACTCCCTTTACACTTCCCTTTAGAATCAAAGGATTTGCGAATTCTAAAATACTTTACAATAGAGGACAATTAATGAGTACTTTCGCATTCGGAACCTATAGAATTACAGATGAAAATCCTCTCCATATTGAAGCGCTAAAAGAAGCTATAGATGCTGGTGTTGAGCTTATAGATACATCAACAAACTATACTGATGGTGGAGCAGAAAGAGCGATAGGAAAAGTTTTACGCAATACTGAAGATGCAGTGAGGGATAAAATTAAAATTGTCAGTAAGTTTGGGTATATTCAAGGCACAAATATGTTGGCGCACAAAGAGGTGGCATTTGATGATGTAGTAGAGTTTAGTGAGAGTTGTTACCACTCAATAGCCCCATCATTTATGAAAATACAGCTCGATGCTTCATTAGATAGATTACAAATGAAGAAAATAGACTGTTATTTAATACATAATCCTGAGTATTTTCTGCTTGATGCTTTGCAAAAGGGAAAGAGTAGAGAAGAGACTTTAGATAAGATGTTTCAAAGAGTATATGAATCATTTGTAGGCTTGGAAAAAGAGGTAAAAGATGGAAGAATAAACTCCTATGGCATTAGCTCTAACAGTTTTGCAAAGCCTGAAAATGATGCTGAGTTTTTACCGTATGAGGGGTTGTTAAGAGTTGCACAAGATGCAGCTCAAACAGTTGGGAATAAGCAGCATAGCTTTACTACGATACAACTTCCAATAAATATGCTTGAGAGAGAGGGTCTTAAATGTGCTGCATGGGCAAAAAAGAATGGTTTACGAGTTCTTGCAAATCGTCCTCTTAATGCGCAAAAAAAGGGCTTGATGTATAGGTTGGCTGATTATGAGGAGAGTAAGGAGTACTATTACTATTTGAATGAATTACTTCAGATGTGTGATAATAAACCGTTACGCCCTTTGTACAATCTGATAGAACAGATGGATATGAGTAAGCATAAATTTGGTTGGATTGGTGAATATGATAACTTTTTGTATATGCAACTTATTCCCCATATTAGAGAGACACTGAAAAAACTCGACCCCGATTCTTTAGATGATTTATTGCGATTTATAGATCTTTTTTTAAAAGAGTACAGGAGTATGGTGGCTTATGAGTGCTCAAAACGAGTAAGAACTGAGCTAAAAGAAGAGTTGAAAGAGTGTCATACAAAGCTTCAAAAGTGTGCTTTGGGGTTTTTGTCTCAACAAGATGTGATTGATTATATTTTGATTGGAATGAGAAAGCCATCGTATGTGCAAGAGATTGTCTCTTTAAAAAATGAGTTAAATAGTAATTTTATGACATGTTAAGCGATTTTGTCATATTTTATGGTATTACTTATAAAAAAGGATAGATATGCTTCCATTTTCAGATGAAGAGTTATTAGAACCAGTAAAAAATGTAATAGACAAGGTGCGTCCTTCTTTGGCATTAGATGGCGGTGATATAGATTTTATTACTGTAAAAAATGGTAATGTATATGTACAACTCAAAGGTGCATGTATAGGATGTGCAAGTAGTGGTAGTACATTAAAGTATGGTGTTGAGAGACAATTAAGAATGGATATTCACCCTGAAATTAGTGTTATAAACGTTCCAATTGGGATGGAAAATGATATAGATAATTTATAGAAGAGATATGAGAGAAATAAGTACATATAAAATATTATCGCAAGCAAAAGAGAGTTTTACAAAGGCAGAGTATAAGAGTGCTTTAGATAAATTCGCACAGGTTTTGCAAAAAGATCCAAACTCAAAAGAGGCTTTTAATGGAGTGATCCTTTCTGAAATGGCTATGAGTGGAGAGGAGGGTGCTGAAGCACTTTTTGATTATTATGAAATATTAAGAGAAGAAGACAAGGAGCAAGCTGACTTAATTATGAGTGAAATTCTCGAAAGTATAGATGGCTCTTTGGAAAAATTGAGTGAAATTTTTGCGGAACCTTTACGAAACAGATTAGAATTTGAAGAGGGTATTCTTTATAGTGATTTTCAAAAGATTTTAGAAGAGGGCGGTGGTTTTGTTGAAACATTTGAAAATGTCATGTTTTCTACAAGAGTTGTCATTACAAGTAAAGAGGATTTTATAGATTTTTTAGATAAATTAATAGAGCATGGTTTTGCACAAATGGCATTGACATATTTAGAAAATGCACTTACTCTCTACCCCGACGATAGATTACTGCGTAAATTGTTAAAGAAACTTGCAGAGAGTGAAAATATTGAAAATTGAACTGCCAAACCAGCCTTATAAATACGTAACAGAAAACTCTAAGGAGTGTGATCCTCAGACTGCTTTTGTCATGACTCATCAAAATAGCATATATGTTGAAGAGGCAAAAAAGAACAAAGCACATTCGATTATTACAATAGATGAGATAGCAGAATTTTTTGGTGTGCATAAAATAAAAATTATTGGTATTACTGGTACAAATGGCAAAACAACTACAGCGAGTGCTATCTACTCTTTTTTGCTTGACTTAGGCTATAAGGTAGCCCTACAGGGAACGCGTGGTTTTTTTATGAACGATGGAGTATGCGAAGGAAAAACTTTGACAACTCCTTCTGTACTTAATACCTATAGACATATTTATCAAGCAGTCTCTGCTGGGTGTGAGTACTTTATCATGGAAGTTAGCTCACATGCAATAGTACAAAAGCGTATAGAGGGTTTAGATTTTGCGTTAAAAATCTTGACAAACATTACACAAGATCATTTAGATTATCATAAATCAATAGAAGAATATATACATGTAAAAAATAGCTTTTTTCAGGATGAGAGTAAAAAACTTATAAACAGAGATGAACCTAAAGCTTCATTTAATTTTAAAAATGCATATACATATGGCATTGAAAATCCTGCTACATATAGATTGATGGCATACTCTTTAAATGATGGATCAAGTGGAATTATTCAGCATTTTCAAGAGATAGTCCCCTTTACTGCATCGCTTCATGGTTTTTTTAATCTTTATAATCTGATGGCAGCGATATCTGCAACACATCTTGTCACAGATAAAAGTTTAGAAGAGATTGCAGAAGTGGTGGATAACTTTGCAGGTGTTAGTGGTAGGATGGAGCAGGTATGTGCTGCGCCAAATGTTATTGTCGATTTTGCACATACGCCAGATGGTATGCAACAGGTACTGAATGCTTTCAAAGAGAAAGAACTTATAGTTGTTTTTGGTGCAGGTGGTGATAGAGATAGGCTAAAGCGTCCACTTATGGGACGTGTCGCTGCAAATTTAGCAAAAAAAGTATTTATTACGAGTGATAACCCTCGATATGAAGATCCTCAAGCTATTGTTGATGATATCTTAGAGGGTATTGAAGAGCGATCCCATGTGGTAGTTGAGCTCAATAGAAAAAAAGCGATACAAATGGCACTTGAGGCGCAAAATGATGAAGAGGTTGTTGTGATCCTTGGAAAAGGTGACGAGAAGTATCAGATTATTTATGATGAAAAGTTTGCTTTTGATGATAGAGAAGTGGTAAAAGAACTTTTGAGAGGCCGCCTCTAAAATGGCTTAAAAAATGAAACTTATTTCGTTTTGTTAGAAAATAGCTATATATTTTCGATATAATTGCAAAAAAAATTAAGGACAATTAAATGGGAATTCCTCAACCGGCATTTTATATATTCAAATGTGAGCAGTCTGCTCCTCCAGGTATGCCAAAGCCATCATGTGTGACACCAGAGACTCAGGATCTTTTTCAGTATACTGCACAAAAACTGATGAAAGAGGGAATCATGATGACTGTACCTGTTGTGCGCACGTCATGTCTGAATCGCTGTTCTGCAGGTCCAGTTATGCTAGTAGAACCAGGGCATACAATGTACGTTGGCTTAAATAAAGAAAAAATTGACCGTATCATTGAAGAGCATATCATTGGTGGAAAAGTTGTAGAAGAGTATGTGATTGATTCTGAAATGTGGGATAACCCAATCTCTCCAGCTGATGCAAAAAAACAGATGGGAATGTAGGAAACAGTTATGTTGATGGAAATGTTGTACAGCAAGATACATCGTGCTACTGTAACAGATGCCAACCTTAATTATGTTGGTTCAATTACTATAGATGAAGAGCTTCTAGAGGCTGCTAAAATGAGAGTTGGTCAAAAGGTAGAGATACTCAACATAAATAATGGTGAACGATTTTCCACCTATATCATTTTAGGCGAAAGAGGCAAGCGTGATATTTGTCTCAATGGTGCGGCAGCAAGAAAAGTTCACAAGGGTGATAAAATCATTATTGTAGCCTATGCTGCTTATGATGAGAAAGAGCTTGAAAACTACAAACCAACAGTTGTTATCGTAGATGATGAAAACAATATAGACTCACTGCTTAGCGAGATTTAATATGTTTGAAAATTTAGGTAATATGGGAAAATTTCTTGAGGGAATGCAGGAGAATGCTGCAAAACTGAAAGAAGAGCTGGCATCTAAAACCTTTAGTGTAAAAAGTGGTGGTGGATTAATTGAGCTTACGCTCAATGGCAATGGCGAAGTTATTGATCTTGAGATTGATGAAGAACTTTTGAGTGATAAAGACTCTTTGCAAATTTTGCTCATAGGCGCTATTAATGATGCCAATAAGATGGTACAACAAAACCAACAAAGTAGTGCATTAAATATGTTTAGTGGACTGCAATAGGTGCTTCGCTTTTTTTTAGCGCTTCACCTTCTTTTTTTTCACCTTTATGCCTGCAAAGATGACTTTGCATTGTGTGTGCAAAAGGCACAAGATGCAAATGTCGTACAAAACGCCTCTCTTTTTATTCCAGTTGCTCCAAAACAGACTTTAGTATATACTCATAAAACTCCAAAAGCAAAGATTATAAAATATAATCCCTTTTTATCTTTGTATATTATAAAAGAGCAAAAAAACTTTCCATATCCTTATGATATGACTATGCGCTTAGAGTTAGCTACAGCAATTATCAATGAAAAAAAAGCCAAAGTGGGAAAATTTTTGCAAAAGCAGGTGGGTTTAAACTCTTTTGGGCTCTATAATCAATTATTAAAGGATTATCCTGCACTTATCTCTAATAGTTGCTGCTCTTTAGAGGGTATTGTTACGAAAAAAGGTGTGATTGAAAAAGCCTATATAGTGCATTTTATCAATACTAAAGAGGTTGCATATAGCGATATAGGTATTCGAGTTGTTGATGCAAAAGGTTTTGTAGTTGTTGATGCAAGCGATCCTTTTATGAAAGATAATCCCTTTTTAGCCAATGATCGTATTGTAGCGTATGATAAGAAAAAGGTTGCTAGTGCTGCTATGTTGATGCAAAAGATTCTTTTTAGTAGGCTTGGCTCGCAGCATATTGTAAAAGTGAAACGTGGTGATAAATTTGTAACATTTAAGGTCGTGAGTCAAAAAAGATATGGAGGCGGTTTTATAAGCGATACTTTCTTAGAACAAAAGGGTATCTATTTTGATGAGACCTTACATGTAAAAAGAGTAGAAAAAGAGTTTCAAAATTTAGGTTTGCATCTTGGAGATAGACTTATACAGGTTAATGGTGTGCGAGTGAATAATCAAAAAGAACTCCGAAAATATATACAAAACTTTAAAGAGTATGCATCACTGCTATTTCAACGGAATAATTTTCAGTTTTTTGTAAATATTAAGTAGAAAGATAATACAATTGCGTATGCAAGACTTCGAGCAATTTTTACTAAAGAATCTACCAACATCACAAAGTATTCATCCGACCTATGAGAGTGCAGTGCAACAGATGCTTCTCGCTGGTGGAAAAAGGTTTCGTCCTGCACTTTTACTCGGAGTTGTGAAGGCTTACAATCCTTTAATGCTCGAATCTGCAAGATATGCAGCCTTAGCCGTAGAACTATTGCATACTTATTCTCTTATACATGATGACTTGCCAGCTATGGATAACTCCCCTTTGCGTCGAGGTGAACCTACTTTACATGTAAGCTTTGATGAGGTCACAGCAATTTTGGCTGGTGATGCACTCAATACATACTCTTTTGAAGTTTTAGCAAATGCACCATTTTCCGATGAGACAAGAGTGAAACTCATACGAGAGTTAGCTACCAATGGTGGACTTGGTGGTATGGTTTTAGGGCAGGCAATTGATTGTTATTTTGAGAATAAACCTCTCTCTTTAGAGGATGTGAAAATACTCCA
>DQUE01000158.1 GCA_015662405.1 Sulfurimonas autotrophica
ATGTATCACTCATGGCATCACCTACAGGAAGAACTTGTTGTCTCCAGTGCTGAGAGCGTCTCTCTGCATTTCCATATGCGCCCCATTTTTCATAAATCATAGCAGATGGTAAAATCAAATCAGACACCATCGCAGAGATACCAGGATACCCATCACTTGTCACAATAAAATTATCCATTTCACGAGCAGCTTTAATCCAATGTTTTGCATTGGCAGTATCTTGGTAAGGGTTACATACATTTACCCATGCAAATTTCACAACACCATCTTCAATATCACGATGAATTTTCATAATATGTTGATTACCCACAGGATTGAGTGTTCCAGCAGGAATATGCCAACCTTTCTCCGTAATAGCTCTATGTTTCGGGTTTTTTACCATCATATCAGCCGGTAGACGATGGCAAAAAGTACCAACCTCACGAGCAGTTCCACACGCCGAAGGCTGACCAGTCAATGAAAATGCCCCAGAACCAGGACGCGCTTGTTTGTTTAACAAAAAGTGAACATTATATGAGAGTGTATTATCCCAAGTACCACGCGTATGCTGATTCATACCCATAGTCCAAAAGCTTACTACTTTTCTATCTTTTTCAATATAGAGTGCTGCTAAATCTTGAAGCTTTTTCTTAAAACTCTCAAGTGACTCTTCAGGATCACCTTTACACAGTTTTGCAGTATACTCTAAAGTGTATGGTTTGAGTGATTTTTTATACTCTTCAAAAGAGATTTCCCAGTGTTTCAAAGTACCGGCAATATTTTTCATTGTATCACCAGCTTTATATCCATACGGTTCTAATGCAGGTCCTTCTAATTCTGAGACAACTTTACTCATCTCTTTATTATAAATTTCCATCTCTTTTGCATCATATTTTCCAGCACTACCATCAGCTCTTACAGGAGTAACAGATTTTTCACCTGCACGTCTCAAACCATATCCTATATTTACAGGACCTGCTGCAAAAATAATGTTTTTCTTGATAAAATCCCAGTCTATTGCTTCAGGATGATTGTAAACAATCTCACGAGCAAGATAATTCCATAACGCAAGGTCAGTATTTGGTCTAAAAATGATATTAAAATCACCTAAATCACATGTACGATGTGTATATGTCTGAATATTGACTACCTTTACACGTTCAGGGTCACTTAGTTTTCTATCGGTTACACGAGACCAAAGAATCGGGTGCATCTCCGCCATATTTGATCCCCAGGTAACGATAGTATCTGTCAGTTCAATATCATCATAACAGCCAGATGGTTCATCTATACCAAAAGTTTGATAAAATCCAACAACAGCAGATGCCATGCAGTGACGAGCATTTGGATCAATCGCATTTGAACGGAATCCACCCTTCATCATTTTTTGAGCAGCATATCCTTCCGTAACTGTATATTGACCAGAAGCAAATACTGCTACACCTTCAGGACCACTCTCTTTTAGTGCGATTCTAATATGTTTTTCCATCTCATCATAAGCTCTTTTCCAAGAGACTGGTGCAAATTTCCCTTTTTTATCAAACTCACCTTTACTATTTACACGAAGCAGAGGCTGAGTAAGTCTATCCGCACCATACATAATTTTAGCATTAAAATACCCCTTAATACAGTTAAGACCACGATTAACCGGTGCTGCAGGATCCCCTTTTACTGCAACAATTTTCCTCTCTTTTCCATCTCCTGTAGTTGCAAGCATAATCCCACAACCAGTACCACAGAAACGACAGGCTGCCTTGTCCCATCTCCAACTTTTTTCAGCTTTTGTTGCTGCTGCATCAAGCTCTGCTGGCACACTCATACCAACAGCTGCTGCTGCCGACGCTGCTGCTGAACTTTTAAGAAATTCTCTTCTTGAAAGTGACATATTTTCTCCTCACGATTTTAAAAAGTAGTTAAAACACTTTGCGTGTTCTCAAGATATTTACTAACATCTTAATGATAACACTCCAATTAGTGTAAAAAATTGATTTATATGAAATTTTTAAGAAAAATAAAATTTTTTCTAATGTGTGTGTAAATTAGTAACAAGGGGTATCATTATCAAGTTATATTTTGCTACTCTCTCGCCAAATTTTACGACATCATTTGGTTTCACAAGAAGTTCTAACATATCTTTTTGTGCTAAAACAACAATAGTTGAGCCCATTTCAAAATAGCCAAACTCCTCCCCTTTGTCCAAAAAGAGATTTTTATAGCTATACATTTGCTCATTTGCAACATCTCTATTTGTTTTGATACGTGGTTCAAAATTTAAATTCATTACACCGACATTCAAAGCACTCACTAATACTATATAAAACTTCTTCCCCTCCTGTGTCTGACATAGTAAGACCACTCTTTCATTTTCTATAAAGAGATTTAGTCGTTTTTTTAATGAAGGAATATTTACAGGATAAAACTTTCCTGGAATATGCACAGCTTTTAAAACTTGTAAATTTATTGGAATATGATAACGATGATAATCTTTTGGAGAGAGATAGAAATTTATAAACTCTCCATTATGGACATAACTCTTCTCTTCTTGCGTAAAACTTTTCCCAAGAAAATCATCTGTTTTATATCGCATTCCTTTTATTTGCAAGGAGTAGTCTTCAACTAAATTCCCACACTCTGTAATCAAAGAGTCACAAGGAGCAATAAAATCTTTGGCATCAAGAGAAAACTTTCTTGGCTCTTTTAATCTTCTTGTAAAAAGGGCATTAAGCGTCTTGTATGTCTCAGGAGAGTGAAACTCACTCATATCTAATCCCATGCACTTTACATAAGAGTAATTTATTATTTTTTGCAACCAATATGGAAACTCTTTATTTGCAAACTTTCCAAATATTTGTGAGATAGCTGATGTGATATGTCTTTTATTCATTGATTTTCCTTTTGGCAATTTCTTCTATAAGCACCGTTGCATAGGAGCCTTTTGGTAGGGTAAAGTTCATCTCGTATTGTGCTTCTTGTTTGTCAAAACGCCCCTCTATTTCTGTTGGATATACCCAAGCGTAGCGTCTTGCACCATCGGCATTAATGTCATCATCATACTCTTTTTCAATCACTCTTGCTAGCTGTGTAGCAAGGCGTACTTTTTTTCCACATAAAAGTCCAGTGGGCGAAATATCACGCTGATTAAAACGTTCAATATCCTCTTTATTACCTTCAAAATCAAAAAGTCTGCCATGTGGATAATGCTCCATCACATCACCCCTTATAAGTTTAAAAGGGTGTTGTTGTGCTTTCATTTTTCGCACTTCTTCATTTGGCATATTTAATAAACTCTCAATTTCGTCAACTCTAAAGCTGTTAACAAGTGTATTAATTTCAAGTCTTCTTGAGAGCCATAGGTTAAAGAGATGGCTTTGATAAGCATTTATCAGTAGTCTTTTTACACGAGGATTTCTTTCTCTTGCTTCTCCTTTTGCAAGTCTTTCACCAAGAATATGATTATCTCCATCATTTCCAAATCTTTGATACCCAAAGAAATTTGGCATACCAAATTGCTCTATATTTTTTAACGCTTCATCAATTTTTACAGCACTCGTAGGATTTACCTTTTTCAGTCTTATATAAAAACGATTTCCTTTGAGATGCCCTATTCTTATTTTATTGGTATGATAACTCTTTGCAACTATTTTAATTCCATCAGATTGAAAATTCTCTAAAGCCTTTTCATATTTTTTATGTAAAGAGATGTATTGCAGTGTCATTGCATTTTTATCTTTTAGACCTGCATAGCCTATCTCTTTATTTTTGATACACAAATAGCGTGCGATTTTTCCTATCATCTCATTTGTAGAAAGATTTTTCTTTCTTACTTGCAATATAAGATGCTCACCCTCACCTGAAAATTCATAA
>DQUE01000068.1 GCA_015662405.1 Sulfurimonas autotrophica
AAAAATGTTTTTTTGGTTATTTTTTTATTACTGACAATAGCAATTTGATCTCCCCGCCTGATTCTAAAATTAGCATTTTGTCCAAGAGATGGCAAAGAAAAAATGTGTCTTTTTTTATCTCTTTTTCTTTTTTGAAGTTTGAAAAATTTCGTCATTATCTCTTGATAGGTACTAAAATCAAAGTCTTCCATATTTTGTAAAACTTTATATACAGCTTTATAGGTTTTTTCTTGATATGGCGGTATGCCTTTTATCTTCTCAAAAGGCAATAGTTTCTCTTTTGCATAAAATATATTTATAATATCTTTTTTTGTCGTATTGTATCTCTTTTTATCAAGTGGTTTAAGTTCTTTTAACAAACTCTCATTTTTTTGTTTAAATGCTTCAAACAGTAGATTTGATAACTTAATATTATCTATTTTAGCCACTGTTTCAATTTGACTTTTATCTTCTATATAGATTTTTTTATTATCTTTATTCATATAAAGTAGACTGTGTTTTATTAAAAGATCTACTATCTTCTCTTCTTTTGTAAAGTGTCTGTAATGTTCACTATAAACCGTATCTTGAAAAAGTTTGTATGATTGTATAGTATCGCTATTAATGAAGGTTTTGGACTTTGTCACTTGATCTATTGCTGAACTATCTACATAAATTTTATCAAAGTTAAAATCTCTATTTACTAAATAAAATGCAACCATCGCATCGATACAGTGTGAATGGGTATCTTGAATATCTGTTTTGAAAAGATGATTAACCTCTCCTGTCTCTTGATCTACTGCAAGGTCATTTCTTGTGGCAGAGACTTGCTTATTATCAACAACTTTACTGTTTACATCGATCTGCTTCATCTCATCTGGAAATTTGCTTACCAGTTTTTCGTGAATTTTTCTTGCCAATCTCTTTTGAGTTCCATTTGAGATGGTTTTAATTTTATCAAGTTTGATTATCCTAAAAGCCTTTTCATAAGCTTTTGTTCCCTTCATAAAAAGAGCATAACGGAGTGCTATTTGTTGATGAAGTTTTAAATTATCAAAGTTTGTAAACTTCTCTACCTCTATACTATCAATCCCTTTTTCGATAATCTCTTTTATCTCTTCTAAGTCTTTATCTTTGCCAAATACCGCTTTAAGATGCTCCTCTTTGATCATCTCCAGAGTATAATCTTGATTCTTTTTGACATTTTGATTACCTTCAATACTGCAATAGATTAAGTTTGCTTTTGAGTTATAAATCCCCTTACTTCGTGGCAATATATGATCCCAATCCCCTTTTTCAAACTTCTTGCCAGTATATGGACAAACATTGACATTTAATCTATCTTTATACTCTCTTTTTTTCTGTTTTATTTGATTGTTACTGGATCTTTTGATATCTATTAGATTCTCTTCAAACTCAAATCTATTCTGCTCTAACACAATCTCTATATTCCAAACATCTTCAATATCATCTTTTGAAATATCTTTTACAATCTCCCAAGCAATCCTATCAAGCATCATATCGAGCATACCATCGATAGGTTTTGCTACATCACTAAGCAATCTTTTAGCAATTACGCACTTTTCATCGCTTCTTATGGCATTTTCCTGTGTGCAGTTTCTGCAAGTTTTATTAAATCCACTTAGATTATCAAAAAGTATTTCATAGGTCTGCTTGAAAATATTTATGACTCTCTTGAGATTTTTGCTATTAACTCCATCTATTGTAGTCAAGTAGGTATCTTTTCCTTGCAAAATAGTTTTTAAATCTGATAAGTTTTTATCAAGATTTTTAATAATTGTCTTGATATTTTTATCTTCTATGCACTCTTCATTATTGAAGCAAGCCTCAATAATATGATAAAAACTATTTTGATAGTTTTTAGCCTCTTCACTAACTCTTTTTAGTGATGTTTGTAATCCTCTAATACTTTTAATATCTTCTAAAAATTTATCTGCTTCATCTTTTGTAAACTCATAGGAGTATATTTGTTTTAGCAAAATATGTTTTATATTATTTTTATATGGAGTATTTGTATTGCATTTTCTAAAAAGAAAACTATCATCATAGATACCATTTAAAATCTTCTCCTCTTCACGATAGTATCTTTTGGCAAATTGGCTAAATTCATTAAAATCATCTTGCAAAATATCTTGATACCACTTAATGTCCGAATTATTTTTTTGGTGTTTAAATACATTTCTTGGATAGACTGTAAGAGGAACTATTTTTGAATTAATATCTAAAATTCTCTGTAATTTTTGAGCATAGGTTAATCCATCTTGTTCTAAGATTTCAAAAGCACTCTTTTTTAAAAGGCGATTAACACTCTTTTTTAAAGCTTCAGTGATGAGATTATCTCTAATGAGCATAGAGTTACACTTATAGCTATTTCTATTATTCATATCTTCATATGGAGGAATAGTTAGCGTAGGAGAACATTTTTCTAAAAACTCTTTTGAGCTTTTTGTTGTATTAAACATTTTAAATATTTTAGTTTCAAAATCTCTATCGTGAAATCTTTTGAAATAGTCATTGAGTTTTTTGTAGAGTTTTTCATCATCAAATCTATGGTCAAACTTATCATTAAAATATTTTCTTAACACTCTTAATTGTAAATTTGAGATATTGCCTATCAGGTTAAAAAAGCTCTCCTTATCTTCAATAAAATCATATTTTTCAATCTCTTCTTTTATCTCTTTAAAATATTTCGTTCTTGGTTTTGAACCTGTATTTATCTCTTTTTGAATATTTATGAAAAACTCTTTTAAGATTTTTAAATCACTTTTTATTATTGAATGATGTTCTTGAAACGCTTTATAAAAATCACTTTTTTTCTTCTTATGTTCTATTTCAAGCTTTTCTATCTGTTTATCTAAAAATCCAAGCAATGCTTTTTCATCACTAAATTTCTCATCAGATAGAAACTCCAAAAAATCATCTTTTGTTTTTAAATCTTTCAAATTTTCAAAATAGACTTTAATAAACTCAACACTCTCATCTTGCAGTAACTCAAACTCACTTGAAGTAGACAGATAGGTATATCCCCGATTATTCAAAAGCCCTTGGATTAACTCTTGTTGCTCTTTTGTAAAATGATCTTTCTCTAAAATCTCCCATAAAAGCCTTTTTGCTAACTTTCTTCTCTTTATATTTCTTACTTTATGTCTATTGGCTCTTCTGCTTACTTTTGAAAAGTTGATAGCATTTTTATCTATAACAATGCACTTTGCTTTTTTATCAATAATCTTATCATCATCTACTTTGGTTATAAAAACACCATTATATTTTGCTCCCATGTCAAGAGCAATAGATAATTTTTTCATCAACTCCTCCAAACACCATAATCTCTTTTATATTTCATCATTTTTCCAAGCAAGCACTGCATCGTTTAAACTTTCAAATCCACTCTCTTTACCAAGTATAAATATTTCATCAAATATATAACATGTTACGCGTGTGTTTGGTTCAAGTAAGAAAACTGCGTACTCGTCACTACTTTTTTGATTAACCGATAAAACACGCATGCCATCAACTGTATCTCCAACCTGAGGCATAGCATCATACTCAACCCCTATTAATTTTTTGCCATCACTTGTAAAATTTGCCATCATTATCCCTGTTTTTTAGTATAATATAGGCACTTATTATACTAAAAGAATAGGAAACATATGCAATCTATTATATTTGTTTGTCTTGGTAATATATGTCGCTCTCCTTTGGCGGAGGGTGTAGCAGTAAAAATAGCACAAGAAAGAAATTTAGCACTAAAAATAGACTCAGCAGGGACGGGAGATTGGCATATTGGTGAACCTCCTTGTGATGGCTCTATTAAAGTGGCGAAAATGCATGGGATAGAGATTACGCATCTTCGAGCGAGACAATTCACAAAAGAAGATATAGAGAGATTTGACTTGATTGTTGTTTTGGATGAGAGCAATAGAGTACATGTAAAGAGTCTAGGAGCTAAAAACATTGAAAAGTTAGGATGTTTTGGGTATGAATGCCGAGATGTTCCTGATCCATATTTTTTTGATGGGTTTGATGGTTTTTTAGAAGTATATAAAATGATAGAAATTTGTGTAAATGAACTTTTTAGTGTAAAATTTTGCAAAGCCTTTTTATAAAGAATAACTTAAAAAGCAAGGGGAATTAAGAAATAGACATCAGTTTATGAATAATTTCATTTCAA
>DQUE01000006.1 GCA_015662405.1 Sulfurimonas autotrophica
ATGAATTTTTATAGAAAACAACTTCTCCACGATAGATGTACAAAGAGTGGAAAGTTCTTTCGGATCTATAATGAAGTACCGACTCTTTTCATGCTGATTATTGTAGCGATGGTAGTATTAAAACCATTTGAGTGAATCTTGTCTCTTTGATTTATTTCTCGCCTCTCTTTTTTGCTTTAAAAAGAAGAGGTGTCCCAGTAAAATTAAATGCTTCACGCAGTTTATTTGTTAGATAGCGTCTATAGGTAAAATGCAGCCCCTTTGGTTTGTTCATTACAATAGCAATTTTTGGTGGACGTGTTTCATACTGTGTTGCATAGTAGATACGAATAACCTGTCCGTGCATGCTAGGTAATGTATGTCTTCTGAGTGCTTTTTCTATGACTTCATTGAGTTTAGAGGTTGGAATTCTCTGTGAATAGTTTTCATTTATCTCTAAAATCATATCATGGAGTCTATCTACTCTTTGATGACTCTTTGCTGAGAGTGTAATAATTGGTGCATAGGCTAAAAACTTAAACCTGTCACGTACCTCTTGTATGATTTTATCATGCTCTTCTCTTTTGGCTATATCCCATTTATTGAGTACAATGATACAAGCAAGCCTGTTTTTATCAACAAGTCCGGCAATTTTTTCATCTAAATCTAAAAATGGTTCACTAGCATCTAAAACAACTAGTGCCATATTTGCATTCTCAAGCATCTCTTTTGTACGCATAAGGGCAAATTTTTCAATACCTACAATTTTTCCGCGACGACGAAGCCCCGCTGTATCAACAAAGGTAAGCTGTTTCTCTTTATAGATAATTGTCTCATCTATTGGGTCAATAGTTGTCCCTGCAACAGAACTTACAACGGAGCGTTCTTTTCCTAAAAGGGCATTAAGTAGCGAGCTTTTGCCAACATTAGTACGTCCGATAATTGCTATTTTAATGTGATTGATGTCATTTTCATCGAACTCTTTGATACGGTCATTTTGTGCAAAAATAGAGTCATCTTCAACCTCTTCTTCATCCCAGTAGATATAACCATCATCCTCTTCATCTTCGGCATATTGTGAAAAAAACTCTTCATCACTGAGTTCTTCTTTGTCTTTTTCAATAATCTGCACATCATTTTCATCATCTTCTTTACGAATAGCACTCTCAGGAAGCTTATCGTAAATCCACTCAAGTAGTGCAACCGTGTTTCTGTTATGTGCGACAGAGATACCAAAAATGGCATCTGTTCCAAACTCATAAAACTCCCAAAGTTTCTCTTTCATTTTGTCATTATCAATTTTATTGACAACGAGGGCTATATCTTTTCCCATGGCTTGGAGTTCATAAAAAAGTTTTTTATCTTCCTCTTCAGGTAGACCCTTACCATCTACCATAAAAAGAATAATATCTGCCTCATAGGCAGCTTTGAGTGACATCTCTTTGATTTTGTCAAAAAGTTCACACCCCTTATCTAGGCCGCCTGTATCAAGAAGTTCGGCCTCTTTATCAAGTATGAGGGCAGTTTTTCGTTTTACATCACGTGTAGTTCCGGCTAAGTCGGAAGTAATTGCATCACGTTTTTTTACTAAGCGATTAAAAAGTGAGCTTTTTCCAACATTTGGACGACCGATAATTGCGATTTTTTTCATGAGTGAACCTTGTAAATTAGCGAAGAGTTAAATATTTTTGCAATTATAGCTAAATTACAAGGTAAATAGAGGAATTACTCTGAAGGAAACTCTTTTTCTAAGTTTTCTAGAGCTTGCTTGGATTGAAACTGCTGCCATGTTGTCATTTTGAAAGCGTGCGTTGAGTGTTTTTACTGCTACGATTATTAACAGAGTGAAACTTTTGATTTTAGCACTGATATAGTATACTATACATAAATTTTTTACCTAAACTAAGGAAGATATTGAAACATTATTATTCATATGAAAATTTTCAAAAGGACACACGCGAACTTATACAAAGGGTGCAAAGTGTAAAAGCTGGGGCTATTGTTGCTATTGCAAGAGGTGGATTGACACTAGCGCATTGCATGGCAGAAGGATTAGCTATTAGAGATCTGCAAAGTATTCGTACCGAACTCTATGATGGCGAGCATAAGCGAGAGGGGCTTTCACTCTTTGGAGCGTGTGATCTATCACATGTAAAGAGTGTGCTCGTTGTTGATGATATAGCCGATAGTGGTGAGACGCTACAGTATGTAATGGAGTATCTACAAAAAAAATTCCCTGATGTTGTTTTTACGTCGTGCACACTTTTTTATAAAAAGAGTTCATGCTTTGAGCCAAATTTTTGGGTAAATGAAGCAGATGCCTGGATAGAGTTTTTTTGGGAAAAAGATTTTGTTTCGCCCTAGCCTCGAGCCTTTTTTATCATCTCGTATGCCTGATTGATCTCTTGTGTTTTGGCTGTTGCTTCTTTGATATACTCTTCGCTTTTTCCTTGTGATTTGATGATGTCAGGATGGTATTGGCGTACAAGTTTTCTGTAGGCCTTTTTGATGCTGTTCATATCATCATGTTCACTAACACCTAAGATTTTGTAAGCATCTTCAAGTGTTGCTTGCGGTTGTATATTTTGCATCATTGCTTCAAACTGATCAAAAATTGCATGGTACTTTTGTGGATCAAATGCAAAAGCCTCAGCAATTGTGGCAAGTACCTCTTCTTCACTTTTGCTTACCTCACCATCTGCAAAAGCTAATTGAATAAGAAATCCCATGAACTGTTCTTCTTGTGCTCTATTGTGACGAAGAGCCTCTGCAAGAGTCTGTGCAATCTGCTCAATGTTGTCACGGCGATCTTTCTCTTCGTTGAAAATCTGTTTTAAGATATCTTTTGTTTTTGCAGGTTCTGGAAACACCTTTGCTATGTCATCAAACATAATACCTATAAGCTGTGCTTCAAGAGCATCAACATGCCCATCAGCCTTGGCAACTTTGGCAACAAGCGCGACGAACAGCCCTAAATCACTATTTTTAATCGATTCATATGAAACAGAAAAATTTTTAAATGCCTCTTGTGAATACTCTGCTGTATATCTGTTATAACTTTTAAATATATAGTAAAAGAGAGCTCCTAAAAGTAGAAATATAATTAAATTACCCATATTGTGTCCTATTTTTTTCTGAGATTATACAATGCTGAAGTAAATGGATATAATTGCACTTATGAATAGAATCAGAAATTTAAACAAGGGTGTGCAGTATATGCTTATTGCAAGCTTGGCATTTGCTATAATGGGTGCTTTTGCTAAACTTGCAAGCCAGCATATGAGTTCACTCGAAGTCGTTTTTTTTAGAAATATTGCTGGGGTGATATTAGTTGGTATTGCGGTTTTGAAAAAGCCTATGCAACACAAAGGGGGCAGACCTTTTCTTCTCTTTTTTCGTGGTTTTATGGGTTTTGTCGCACTGCTTGCTTTTTTTTACAATATCGCGCATATTCCTCTTGGGGATGCTATGACGTACTCAAAAACTTCACCAATTTTTACGGCACTTTTTGCATGGATTTTTTTAAGAGAGAAACTTTCATACAGGGGATGGATTGCGGTTTTTATCGGATTTATAGGAATAGTTTTTATAACGCAACCAAGCGGAGTTGGATTTTCAAAATATGATCTGCTTGGGATTTTCAGCGGAGTAGGTGCAGCACTGGCATATACTTCTGTGCGGGAATTAAAAGCATACTATGATACGCGTGCTATTGTGCTCTCTTTTATGATTACAGGAACACTCGGTCCAGTTGTTCTGTTTTTCATTACCCCTTATTTGAACCTTGAAGAGCTTGATTTTATCTTTGCAAAATTTGTAATGCCACATGGAGTTGTGTGGTTAGAGCTTTTGGCAATGGGGATTTTTGCAACAATAGCACAGCTTTTAATGACAAAGGCCTATGGAGAGACAAAGGCGGGAATTGTTGGAGCTGTGAGCTATACAAATATTCTTTTTTCGATTATTATCGGTCTTTTGCTAGGAGATGCTTTTCCTTCGCTTTTGACGACTTTTGGTATTGTCCTGATAGTATTTGCAGGAGTAATGGTGGCTCGTGATAAGTAGGAGTTAAAATCATTTCGCTATAATTAACCCTATTTTTTAAAGGGGCATATGAGATGAAACTTTTAGCAGGGCCATGTGTTATTGAGAGTGAAGAGAATATTTTTAAAATAGCAAAAGCGCTGGAGAAGTACCACAATGATACAGCAATTGATTTCTATTTTAAAGCAAGTTTTGACAAAGCAAATAGAACATCTTTGGAGAGTTTTCGTGGCCTTGGTATGGATGAGGGGCTTCGGATTTTGCAAAAGGTAAAAGATGATTTTGGCTATAAAGTTGTTACAGATGTACATGAGACTTTTCAGGTAGAGCCTGTAGCAGAAGTTGTTGACATGTTGCAAATTCCGGCATTTTTATGTCGCCAAACAGACCTGCTTGTTGCCTGTGCAAAAACAGACAAAGAGGTGAACATTAAAAAAGGGCAGTTTATCAACCCTCCCGATATGCAATACTCTGTGATGAAGATTTTAAAAACACGAGGATGTGATGAGGTGCGTTATGAAAATGCAAAAAAACATGGTGTATATCTTACAGAGAGGGGTAGCTCTTTTGGCTATGCAAATATAGTAGTAGATATGCGTTCATTAGTCATTATGAGAGCGTTCGCACCTGTGATCTTTGATGCGACACACTCTGTACAGATGCCTGGTGCGCTTGGCGGAAAGACAGGCGGAGATAGCTCTATGGTGCCATATCTTGCAAAAGCAGCAGCAGCAGTTGGTGTGGATGGATTCTTTTTTGAGACACATTTTGATCCGAGTATCGCTTTGAGTGATGGCCCAAATATGGTAAAATTAGACGAATTAGAAAAATTGATAGAAAAGATTAAAAAAATAGAAGCAGTAAAATAAATACGAAGGAATAAAAATGCAGGTAATTGAGGGTAAATTAAGAGTAGTAAATGGTAAAAAAATTGCCATTGTTAGTACAAGATGGAATCACTTTGTCGTTGACAGACTTGTAGAGGGGGCAAAAGATGCTTTTGACCGCCATGGTGGTAATGAAGAGGATCTGACACATGTTTTAGTGCCAGGAGCATTTGAGTTACCGATGATAGTCGACCAACTCCTCTCAAGCGGAAAATATGATGCTATTTGTGCTTTAGGTGCTGTTATTCGTGGTGCAACACCACATTTTGATTATGTCTCTGCAGAGGCGACAAAAGGGATTGCCACTATGAGTCTTAAATATCAAAAACCAGTAAGTTTTGGGCTTTTAACAACAGATACAATAGAGCAGGCTATAGAGAGAGCCGGCACAAAAGCTGGAAACAAAGGTTTTGAAGCGATGAGTGTTGTAATAGAGTTGTTAGATCTGTATGAGGCTCTGTAATGGCAACAAGACAACAGGCACGTATGGCAGTTGTAAGTCTTTTATATGCATATGACTTAGGAAATGGAAATAGATCAGAGCATGCGCATGAGATTTTAGAAGAGAAAAAAATCCGAAATAAACAAAAAGATTTTGCTCTTGGTTTGTATGAAGGGGTTATGGAGCATATTGATGCTATTGACAAAGCGATTATAGAGCAT
>DQUE01000103.1 GCA_015662405.1 Sulfurimonas autotrophica
TCTCCTTTATGTAGTTTTTAATATATTTATATATCTCTGCAAGATCAGGTCCTTTTTGTGCATTTGTCAGCAACAGACGAAGTGATAGTAAATAATCTTTTTCTTCAAAAGCTGTCTCTTGCATCACATAATGCTTAAAATCATTATACTCTTCAAAGTAGGGTGCATTTTTGATTACTTTAGCCATGAGAGTCGTTTGTTTTTTCAATGCTTGCGGAATATCTCTTTTGCTAAATATAGGTGCAATCTTTGCTCTGAGCTCTTTTGTTGTGTTTACATCATTAAGATAAATACGTGCAAGTTCACCTATTTCAGCATCTGCAAATCCCACATAGCGGGAGAGTTCAGTTGCATCAAGTTTTTTAAGATGCTCTTTATTGATCTGCTTCAGCTTTTCAATATCAAAGACAACAGGCTCTTTTGTAAAATTTTGCAAATCTAGCCACTCAATAGCCTCTTTTAGAGTAAAAATCTCTTTTGGAGGCTTGCTTCCGATTGATATTAAATAATTTGAAATTGCTTCTGGCAAGTAACCCTCTTCAAGGAAGTATTTCACATCTAAATTTTGCTCTTTTATGATCATAGGCAAATGAGCATATTCTATTTTTTTATCATATCCTAGTTGATCTCTCACATGGAACTGTTTGGCTGTGTTTTTTATCTCTTCATAATTTGTGATAATACAAGAGATATCATTGAGCATATCATCAACAGCAGAGGCAAAATTGTATGTAGGTGTTTTGTCTCTATACATGATAATAAAGCTATCAATTGTATCAGGTGCAAAACTGACTTCACCCTGTACTTTATCCGCTAGAACAATAGACTTTTGAGGACGTACAACTCTGATGCTAAAAGGAGCAGTATTGTCAATGACTAATTCTGCCGGAAGATTTCTACAAGCATCATCATAGCTGTACTCTTTTTTTGCTTCCTTTGCTTCATTTTGTTTTTTTTCAAGCCATTCATCTGAACAAAAGCATGCAAAAGCTTTTTTCTCATGTAAAAGTTGCAACGCCATGGCTGAGTGAAAACGAAAATTTTGACTTTGATAAACTACTTGAGAGTGTTTTATTCCAAAAAGCCCTAAAATATCCAATACTTCTTGCTCTTTTGCTTCTCTGCTTTTTTCTTTGTCTGTATCTTCAACTCTGACAATAAAATCTTCTTTTCTTTGATTTGCTACTATATAATTTAGTAGAGCAATTCTGAGCTCCTCTATATCCATGTCATGAGTTGGACTAAATGTAAATCTTAGCATTACGAGAGTACTCCAAGGTATTTGGAAGATTTATTGATATTGTGAGTACTGTTACTGCTAAGTTGCCTCATGAATTCTCCTAAGATAATTTTTTGTAATTTTAACAAAACTTTGATTAATTATAAGCTCTTGTTTGGTAAAATACAACATATATTAAAGGTTTGACAATAATGAATAAGAAAAAAGATTTTTTACGCGCGATAGTTGAAAATGATCTGCAATCAGGTAAATATAAAGAGATAGTAACAAGATTTCCACCAGAACCAAATGGTTTTCCTCATATTGGACATGCAAAGTCAATATCTATAAATTTTGGCATTGCACGTGACTACAATGGTCACTGTAATTTACGAATGGATGATACAAATCCGACAACAGAGGATACAAAGTATGTAAAAGCTCTTGAAGATGCTGTAAGATGGCTTGGATTTGATTGGGGTGAACATCTCTATTTTACCTCTGATTATTTTTCTCAGATTTATGAGTATGCGGTGCAACTTATTCAAATGGGCAAAGCCTATGTTGATAGTTTAAGTGAAGATGAAATCCGTGAATATCGAGGAACTGTTACACAACCAGGAAAACGTAGTAAATATGCAAACAGAAGTATCGAAGAGAATCTTGCCCTTTTTGAAAGAATGAAAAAAGGCGAATTTAAAGATGGTGAACATGTTTTACGAGCCAAAATAGATATGAGTGCAGCCAATATGAAGATGAGAGATCCTCTCTTATATCGTATACGCCATGCGCACCATTTTAGAGCAGGGGATGAGTGGGCTATCTATCCAATGTATGATTTTGCGCACTGTTTATCTGATTATATTGAAGGAGTCACGCACTCTATATGTACACTAGAGTTTGAAAATAATCGTGATATTTACAACTGGGTTTTAGAGACACTTGAATTAAAGCCACCTCGTCCCTATCAGCATGAGTTTGCACGACTCAACATGAACTATACAGTTATGAGTAAAAGAAAACTGTTAGAGCTTGTTGATGGTGGTTATGTCAATGGATGGGATGATCCGCGTCTGCCTACAATTGCTGGATACAGAAGAAGAGGGTACACACCTGAGTCTATTTTAGCTTTTTGTGATCAAATCGGTATAGCAAAAGCAAACTCTGTGGTTGATGTTGCACAACTTGAGTTTTGTATAAGAGATGATTTAAACCCAAAAGTTCCTCGTGTTATGTGCGTTTTAAACCCTTTGAAAGTAACTATTGAGAACTATGAAGGTTCAGAGGAGCTTGAGGCTCCTTACTATCCACATGATGTACCAAAAGAGGGTTCACGAAAAATACCTTTTTCAAAAGAGTTATACATAGAAAGAGATGACTTTAGTGAGAATCCTCCAAAAGGCTATTATCGTCTTACGCCTGATCAGCCTGTGCGACTCAGACATGGTTATATTATTACATGTAAAGAGGTAATAAAAGATCGTGATGGCACTATTGTAGAGATAAAAGCAGAATATTTTCCTAACTCAAAAAGTGGTTCAGATACGAGTGGTATTAAAGTAAAAAGTGCCATCCAATGGGTAAGTGCTACAGATGCAAAAAAAGCAGAAGTACGGCTTTATGACAGACTTTTTAAAAATGAAACACCCGAGGGTATTGAAGATCTCAATCCAAACTCTTTAAAAATCATAAAAAATGCACTTATTGAACCTGCTGTAATTACGGAAAAACCAGATGAGCGGTTTCAATTTGAAAGACAGGGATATTTTTATGCTGATCCTGTTGATTATAGCGATGAGTATCCTGTATTTAATAGAATTGTCACCCTCAAGGATTCATGGGCAA
>DQUE01000203.1 GCA_015662405.1 Sulfurimonas autotrophica
AATTATCAATAAAATTCCTGAACCAGATGGTGATGCTGCAAATCCTTTACAGGCACAGGTATTTACACTTGATTATGATAATTATGTTGGAAAAATCGGTATAAGTCGCATTTTTAATGGTACAGTAAAAAAAGGCGATAATGTTATGCTTGCAAAAGCTGATGGTGAGATGGTGAAAGGAAAAATAACAAAACTTATTGGTTTTTATGGACTCAACCGCATGGAGATAGATGAGGCTGAAGCTGGAGATATTGTTGCATTTGCCGGAATGGAAACTGTAGATGTTGGTGATACCATTGCTGATCCTGTTAATCCTGTTGCCCTTGATCCTATGCATGTTGAAGAACCTACTTTAACAGTTGTATTTGCAGTAAATGATTCTCCATTAGCGGGGAAAGAAGGTAAACACGTTACATCGAATAAGCTTCGTGAAAGACTTGAATTTGAAATGAATACAAATGTTGCCATGCGTCTTGAAGTAGTTGGTGAAGGTAAATTTAAAGTTTCAGGGCGTGGAGAGCTTCAAATTACTGTACTTGCTGAAAATATGCGTCGTGAAGATTTTGAGTTTTCAATTTCTCGTCCAGAAGTAATTACAAAAGAGATTAATGGTGTAAAATGTGAGCCATATGAACACTTAGTTATTGATGTTCCTGAAGAGTTAAGTGGTACTGTAATTGAGCGTTTAGGAAAAAGAAAAGCGGAGATGAAATCAATGCTTCCAATGGGTCAGGGTTTTCAAAGAATCGAATTTGAAATTCCTGCTCGTGCATTAATAGGTTTTCGAGGACAATTTTTGACAGATACAAAAGGCGAGGGTGTAATGAACCACTCTTTCTTGGAGTTTCGTCCATTCTCAGGTGAAGTTGAATCACGCTCATATGGTGCTTTAATTTCAATGACATCGGGTTCTACTCTTGCTTTTTCACTTTTTGGTATTCAAAATCGTGGTGTTTTATTTGTTGGTGTACAGACTGAAGTATATGAAGGAATGATTATTGGTGAACACTCTCGCTCAAATGATCTTGTAGTAAATCCTGTAAAAGGAAAAGCACAATCAAACGTACGTTCAAGTGGAGCTGATGAGGCAATTAAACTTGTACCACCACGCGATATGTCATTGGAGCGTGCTTTAGAGTGGATAGAAGATGATGAACTTCTTGAAGTGACTCCTAAAAGTGTTCGTATTCGTAAAAAGTACCTTACTGAAAGCGAAAGAAAACGTCACTCTCGTAAGTAACTCTAAGCTATGGCTTAGAGTTACTTTCTCTTATAACATTCTATTAAGTTGTTTGAAAAAATAGTTTTTTATTTCTTTTTACTTAGATTACAGTAAATTGCTCATATTTCTCTTCTAAATTATGTTGTATAGTCATTTAAGTGCAGGTTAAAATTTATAGGCTATCTTATCAAAATTTTATGTAGAGATGGCTATAATCCTCTACTTAAATTATGGAGCTACCAAATGAATAGAAAACAGATATATAACCCTGATTCAACTGAAAATGTTAATGATAGAAAAGTATTTGGTGGAAATCCAACGGGTATTTTTGAGTTAAATAATATAAAATATCAGTGGGCATATAATCTATGGGAGATGATGTTAAATAATACATGGTTTCCAAAAGAGGTAGATATGACTCGTGATGTAAATGATTATAAACAGCTTACAGATGCTGAAAAAACGGCATATGATAAAGCACTTTCACAATTGATTTTTATGGACTCACTCCAAACAAATAATCTGATTGATAATGTAAATCCTTATGTGACTGCACCGGAGATTAATCTTATTTTAGTTCGTCAATCCTTTGAAGAGGCACTCCATTCGCAAAGTTATGCTGTTATGGTTGATAGTATCTCTACAAATTCAGAAGAGATTTATGATTTGTGGCGTAGAGATATGATGCTCAAGCATAAAAATGATACAATTGCTACAGTCTATCAAGAACTTGCAAAAAATCCGACTGATAGTAACTTTGTAAAAGCATGCTTTGCAAATCAGATTCTTGAGGGTATCTATTTTTATAGTGGATTTACCTACATCTATACATTAGCGCGAAGTGGAAAGATGCTTGGTTCTGCACAGATGATTCGCTTTATACAGCGAGATGAAGTAACACACCTTGTACTTTTTCAAAATCTTATTAATACACTCAGAAAAGAGCGACCTGAGCTCTTTACAGATGCATTGCGCGCAGAAGTTATTGAGATGTTTCAAGAAGCTGTGAAGCTTGAGACTGAGTGGGGAAGATATATCACGCAAGGGCAGATTTTAGGGCTTACAGATGCAATTGTTGAGCAGTATATTCAGCATCTTGCGGATGAAAGATTATATGCTGTTGGTTTTGAAAAACTCTATAATGTCTCAAATCCTATTAAATGGGTAGATGATTTTGCTAAATTTAATGATCAAAAAACAAACTTTTTTGAAGGAACAGTAACAAACTACTCAAAAGGAAGTCTCTCATTTGATGATGACTTTTAAAAATTCTGAGCATACACTCTACTCACTGTTATTTGAAACAACAGATAATTATGAAAATAACTTACAAACACTACTAACACTTCTTACGCAAACAAAAGAAAATTCGATTGTTGTTGCACCTGAAGTCTGTCTAACTTCGTTTGATTATGAACATATGGATGCAATGCTTGCTTTTGCTCCTAAGGCAACCGCAGCTATTAAAAAAGCTTCTCATCAAAAAATAGTTATTCTTACAATGTTAGAAGAAAAAGAGGGAAAGATATTTAATTTTGTTAAAGTATTTTATAATGGTGAGGTAGTGTTTCAAAGAGCAAAGGCAAGGCTTTTTAGGCTTGGTAATGAAGAGAAATACATGCAAGAAGGAAGTGATAAGGAGTTTACAATAGTGGAAATTGCAGGTATTAAGTTAGCACTGTTTGTTTGTTTTGAACTTCGTTTTAAAGAGTTATGGCAAAAGGCAGAGGGTGCAGATGTTATTGCGGTGCCTTCATGGTGGGGAAAACTACGAAAAAATCATTTTAAAGTACTCACAGAAGCTTTAGCTATTATGAATCAATGTTATGTAATTGCAAGTGATAGTGCAAATGATGAGTGTACGGGACTAAGTGGAATTATTACACCAAAAGGAGAAGCTCTAAGAAATGGGAATAAGCCTTGCTTAGGGTTGCAATATAATAAAAAAGAGATAGAATTGATGCGAAGATATATCGATGTAGGGATAAAATAGTTTGGATAGAATAACAGCAACAAAAACAGCCCGTTTAGCAGAGGAGTGTAGTGCACATTTTCCACTAAGTAAAGAGGTAAAAGATGCTATTGCTGCAACAAATAGAGAATTGTTTGTGCCGATGGGATTTAAACATAATGCCTATAAACTAGATGCCTTACCCATAGGTGCTAATCAGTATATCAGCTCTCCATTAACAGTTGCAAAAATGACGGAGTATCTTCTTCCGCGTGGAGCAGACAGAGTTTTAGAAATTGGTTGTGGAAGTGGTTATCAAGCAGCAGTTCTTTCACATCTCTTTCGTGGTGTTTTTACGATAGAGCGAATAGAACCACTTATACTTGAAGCAAAAAAGAGGTTTCGCCAGCTTGGCATTAACAACATTCATACTCGCACAGATGATGGACAAAATGGATGGATTCAGTATGCACCATATGAGAGAATTCTTTTTTCAGCAACGGCAAAAGAGATTCCAAAAAAACTGTTTGAACAACTAGCAGACGGAGGAATTTTGGTAGCTCCTTTGCAAAAAGGGAACAAACAGGTAATTACTCGTTTTATTAAAAACGGTGAACATATTGATGAAGAGGAGCTTGAGGATTGTGATTTTGTCCCGATACTCGATGGTGTACTCAAGTAGCTTTTTAAAGCTTTTTATAGTAGAATAGTAGTAATTTAATTGAGGGCGTGATTATGGAAGAGATGTTTGGCATAAAGTACGCAAGGCCGGAAGTTGTTTTGCTTCAAGAGAGTGGAATTGGAGTAGCAGAGATGGCTGCACGTACATGCTATGACAGTTTTTCTCATAGTGAAAATGATGTTGTCAAAGCGCTTGAATCAACGCTGCCTGATGCCAAAATGTGTGAATCTTTAAATAATATTAAAGAGTCACAGTTGCTTGATGATTTGGCATGGACCTATTTTCATCACTCTATTTTAGAGCATGCAAATCTCAGTTATCTCATTCGTGGAACAAGCCGAGGTGTTTTGCAAGAGCATGCAAGACACCGTATACAAGCCATTAGTGTCAGAAGTACGCGTTATACGATGAGTTCTCTTATCAATGCTTTTGTGGCCTCAAAACAAGGTGGAGACAGAGAGTTTTTTATAGAAAAAGTTTTAGCATTTGATATGTTTGTCACAGCTGATGAAGCTTATAATAGGATTGAGATCGGAGGAATGTATGAGAAACTCGATTTTCAAGCAAAACAGGTAGAGGATTTTTATACACTTGCTGTTACAAAGAGCTCTCTTGCATTTTTAGAAGAGTTGCAAGGCAAACCACAGGAGCTTTATGATGCTTTAGAGGCAGGAAAAAAGAAGAGAAATGTGGGTGATGCGTTTAAGCATATTATTACAGATAATGTCAAGGTAGATATGGTGGTGACTTTTAATCTTCGAAGTTTAAAAAATTATTTTACACTACGTGATAGTGGCGCTGCATATTTTCAGATACGCTGGTTGGCTCAGGAGATGATAAAAGCTACTCCTCAAAAATACCTTGATTTAATTATTAAGAAAAAATAGGACTTTTTATGATAAAAATTTTACTACTGCCAATACTCTTTTTTACAGGATGTTCAAACATAACTATTACAGCTGCAATGTGTGATAAACTTGAGAGTGATCCAACTGCTACAGTGCCACAAGAGTGTAAAGCATACAGTGAAAAAGAGGCTGAAAAAGCATTTAACAAAGTTGTGAATGAGAAAAAGGTATCTGATGCAGATATAGAGTTTCATAAAGAGAAGTGATGAAACCATACGAACGATTTTATAAAATAGAGAAGGATTTTCGTAATCCTTATGCGCGTGACCGCGATAGAATTATTCATTCGGGTTCATTTAGAAAGCTTGAGTATAAAACACAGGTTTTTTTAAACCATGAAGGTGATTTTTTTCGTACACGCCTGACACACTCTATAGAAGTTTCTCAG
>DQUE01000165.1 GCA_015662405.1 Sulfurimonas autotrophica
GGGGTGCTTTTTTTATCTTTTGGAGACATTTTTGTCTAAAACTGTTTTTTGTAAGAGTCATATTAAATCTTTATCGCTATAATTTTGACATATTTTACACAAATAAACAGACAAAGGCAAAAAAATTAATGCGAAACACTCCACTTTTAGTAACTCTATTAACACTCAATCTCTTTTTTGGTGCATGTTCAAGTGATAAAAAAACACAAGAGGCAAACGATCTACTTGCAACAAATGAGATTGTACTTACAGCACTTGATAAAAAGCAATATATAGTAAAAAAAACAGACAAAGGTTTAGAACTGCAAGACGCAAAAGAAAAAGTTGTCATTTATGATATATTTGCAACATGGTGTCCACCATGTCAGGCTGAAGCGTCACACCTTGCATCACTACAAAAAAAGTACAAAGATAGGCTCATCGTTTTAGGAATATCTGTTGAAAACAATATATCTGATGAAAAACTCAAAACCTTTCAAAAGCAATTTCATGCTAATTACACTCTTTTAAACTCAAGTGAAAATAGACGCCTTATAGATGAAATAGCCAAAGAGTTACATTTAGGAAGAAATTTTGGTATTCCACTTATGGTACTTTATAAAGATGGTAAAGTTTTAAACTATTACCAAGGTGCAACAGAAGAAGAGTTTATTGAGAGTGATATTAAAAAAGCTTTAGGAAGATAGTATGTTTGGTTTTATAAAAAAATCTCTCAATAAAACTATTGAAGCTATAAAAACGGTCGCTCCAAAGAAAAAAATTACTTTTAGCAAAGAAGAGCTTGAGGATATACTCCTTGAAGCTGATGTAGAGTATGCGCTTGTTGAGATCATCCTTAATGAGATATACCAAGAGAAGATTACACGAGAAATTTTACGCTCAAAACTTTTAGCAACACTAGCCTATACTTCTTATACTGAGCCAGAATATACACCGCCTTTTGTAGAACTCATTGTCGGTGTTAATGGAGCCGGAAAGACTACTACTATTGCAAAACTTGCCTATAGATACAAACAAGAGGGAAAGAGAGTTTTACTTGGTGCAGGCGATACTTTTCGTGCTGCAGCAATTGAACAACTTACACTCTGGGCAAATAAATTGGATATTCCTATAGTCTCTTCCAAACAAGGACATGATAGCTCTGCCGTTGCATATGATGCTATAGATTCAGCAAAAGCAAAAAATTTTGACAATGTCATTATTGATACTGCAGGACGTCTGCATACACAAACAAATCTTGCCAATGAGCTAAAAAAAATAAAGCGTATTTGCGACAAAGCACATAAGGGTGCTCCACACAGAACTCTACTTATCATAGATGGCACACAGGGTAATTCAGCAATTTCTCAGGCAAAAGCCTTTCATGAGATGATAGGCGTAGATGGCATTATCATTACAAAACTTGATGGAACTGCCAAGGGTGGCAGTATATTCTCTATTGCTTATGCACTTGAATTGCCTATACTTTATGTAGGAACGGGTGAGCAACCTGAAAATCTCACACCTTTTAATAAATACGAATTTGTTGATGGCTTACTTGATGCAATCTTTGTAGAAGAGGAGTAAATCTCCTTTTGTTATAAATTTTATGACAAAATGTCATCTTTTTTATCAAAAGCAGAAAAATATACTACAATCATTTCCAAATACTAATACAAAAGATAAAAATTATGGCAAAGAAAAAAATACTCTTTGAGTGTCAGCATTGTGGACTAACAACTCCTAAATGGATGGGAAAATGTACAAACTGTGGTGCATGGGATAGTTTTGTTGAGCTTACCCAGCATCAGCAAGAGACAATAAAACAAAAAAAATCATCGGTATCATCTTCTCCAAAAGCAGTCAGTATTAATGATGTAGTTGAAGAAGAAATTTATCGGTTTTCTTCACTTGAGAGTGAACTTGACAATGTTTTAGGTGGTGGCATTGTTCCTGGTTCGCTTACTCTAATTGGGGGGAGTCCCGGTGTTGGTAAGTCAACCCTGCTTCTAAAAGTCGGCTCAAATATTGCATCCACAGGCAAAGATGTACTCTATGTTACAGGTGAAGAATCGACAGGACAGATAAAACTACGCGCAAACCGCCTCAAATCAAATCATGACTCTTTGTATCTCTTAAGCGAAATTAGGCTTGAGCAAATTTTACTCGAACTTGAGCACAGACGATATGATTTTTTAATTATCGACTCTATTCAAACAATATACTCAGAAAATATCACTTCAGCTCCAGGAAGTGTCACACAAGTACGCCAAATCACTTTCGAGTTAATGCGTATAGCAAAAGAGAAAGATATAGCCATTTTCATCATCGGGCATATAACAAAAGAGGGTTCTATTGCCGGACCACGCATACTAGAACATATGGTTGATACTGTTTTATATTTTGAAGGAGACTCTTCTCAAGAATTAAGAATTTTACGAGGCTTTAAAAATCGTTTTGGCGCTACAAGTGAAATAGGTGTTTTTGAAATGAAAACGGAAGGACTTGTTTGCGCAACAGACATTGCATCACGATTTTTTAACCGTAATTCAAGTCAAAGTGGTTCAGCACTAACTGTAATTATGGAGGGTTCTCGCCCTATTATTTTAGAAGTACAAGCACTTGTTTCAGAATCACACACACCAAATGCAAAAAGACAAGCAACCGGTTTTGATAACAATCGACTCAACATGCTCTTAGCGCTCCTTGAGAGAAAATTAGAGATTCCACTCTCTGGTTATGATGTTTTTATTAATATTACCGGTGGAATTAAAATTACAGAGACTGCAGCAGATTTAGCCATACTTGCAGCGATTATTAGCAGTTTTCGTGACCGTGCTATCTCCAAAGAGACCATATTTATCGGTGAAGTCTCTTTAGTAGGCGATGTCCGAGAAGTGTATGCCCTTGATGCAAGATTAAAAGAGGCAAAAATGCAAAATATAACAAAAGCAGTTGTTTCTAAAAAACCTCTTGAAAAAACTCTTATGAAAACTTTTATAGTCGATGAAGTGACAAAACTTTTGGAGTGGTATTAAAAAGGATAAAAATGACAGATACCAAATTTAGAAGGAAAAAGAGATTTTTTTGATATACTAACAAAAATAAAACTCTAATTTCAAGGAAAAAACATGGCTGAAGAAGAACAAACAGAAGAATCCGAGCCTCAAGAGAAAAAATCTAGCAATATGCTGATGATTATTATCATTGTTATCTTAATTTTAATCATAATTATAGGTGCTGTTGTTGCATTTTTATTAATGGATTCAGATGATGAAGTACCTACAAACAATACTCCTCAAGCACAAGAAAGAAGTGCAGAGACACGCAAAACAAAAAGAAGTGCTACAGGCAACTCCTATTTGAGCGAGAGAAAGCTGAGTGATATTGGTGTCCTCTATCCACTAGATACTTTTACAGTCAATTTAAAAAGTGATTCTGGAAGAAGATATTTAAAAGCTACAATGTCTTTAGAACTTGACTCTGCTGAACTCAGCCATGAACTCGATTCAAAAGCACCTGTACTTCGAGATAGAATTATTCGAATATTGAGTTCAAAAACTTTAGAAGAGATCTCTTCGAAAAAAGGAAAGCAAAAAGTTTCTGAACAAATCGTAGATATACTTAATGCTATGATCACTGATGGAGAGATACAGGGAATTTACTTTACCGAATTTGTGATCCAATAACAAGAAGATGGTTGGTATAGATCTCATTAAAACATCTCGCATGAATCGCTTCATGGAGCGATTTGGAGAAAAAGGACTTCGTCGGTTTTTATCAGAAGATGAGATTGTGCTTATAAAATCTTATAAGACGGCAGCAGGGTTTTGGGCTGCCAAAGAGGCTTTTTCAAAAGCGTTAGGAACAGGAATAGGTGCAGAGTGCTCTTTTTTTGATATAAAAATCTACAAGTCCGAAAAAGGTGCTCCACTTTTTGCACTCTCAAAAAGCATCATCGAAAGATTCAAAATCATTGATGCTTCTTTATCGATTACCCATGATGGAGAGTATGCCATATCTGTTGTCAGCATAGAGTCTTTAGGCTCATCCACCTCCAACAAAATCAAGCAATTCTAATTTATCATTCTCTTGTAAAACTTTTTTATCCCATTCACTCTGTTTTACTATCTCCATATTAACAGCTGCAGCCATAACTTTATCTACTAAATTAAGTTTTTCTAGTATTTCAAGCAGTGTTATTCCATCATGAAAAACTTTTGTATTACCATTTACTATAACATTCATATTAATTTTCCTATTTTAAATACAAAATTCTACCAACTTTA
>DQUE01000022.1 GCA_015662405.1 Sulfurimonas autotrophica
CTCACCCTCACCTGAAAACTCATAAAGAGGTATCTCTTCTACAACAAAGTCACGCGGTGACTGCTTAAAATGAAAATCAATACTTGCATGGGCAAGTGAATAAAATCTATCCATATTTTTACTATTCCTTAAAAATGATGCGCTTTGCATCTGTTTTTATATCTATTTCTTGTTGCCAAAGCAAAAATAGTTATTTTCGTTCTACTTTTTTTTGCCAATCTGCATATTTTTTTTCTATCTCTAGCATCAAAAGCAACAAGCATTTCATACTCTTCTCCACTACATGTAATATGTTTTGGCATTTTTTTGATTATTTTTACACCTACTCTGTTTAACGATGCCATTTTATCCAAATCACTCCACAACCCATCAGATATATCCATTCCCGCTTTTAAAACCCTTCTACTGCTTTTTATAAAAGTGTCTCGCAGTTCTATATTGACAAACTTCGAATCGTTATGGATTTTTCCCAAGTTCTGTAACTTTTTTAAATCTTTTGCTGAATTCCCCAATTTACCAGTAAAAGCAAAAAGATAGTTTTGTCTTACTTTAGAGCGTAACAGTGGCTGTGTCGCTTGTGAAATAATAGTTATTGTAATATCTAGCTTTGCATTGCTTATTGTATCTCCACCGATAATCTCAATACCGTATTGTTTTGCTACAGATTGAAATCCGTTTGCCAGATCTTGCATATCTTTTTTTGTCATATTTTTTGGCATAGCAACACTTAAGAGTGCATACTTTGGTTCTGCATTCATTGCAATTGCATCTGAAATATTAACAAGCATTGCTTTTTGTGCAATTTGAAAATAACTCATCCAGCTACATTTAAAATGTACATTTTCAAAAAATGCATCCTTAGAATAGACAACATTTTCAATCAATGCGCCATCATCACCAATGTATTTATTGTTAAATTTTGATATAAAATAATTTTCTAAATTCAATGAAACTTCTTTTTATTAAGCAGGAATCAATCACTACCGGTATAGAATATTACGTCATTATAACATTATTAGTAATAACACACTATGAAATCATTCCAATAGACTTTTTCTTTTTATCTCAAAAAAACAATTCAAACAAGAAAAAATAAAATTTTTCAACTATAGAGACTTAGCTCAAAAAGAGATATAGACTCACATGTCTCAAATAGTAACAATTACAAACTTCACAAAAACAAATACTACATTTAAACTGTCCTAAGACTATTCACGCTATAATCAGCATTATTTTAGTTCTTTATTGAAGGATGGGTTAATGAGTATTCCTATTTATACTTACGATGCGGTTATAGTTGGTGCAGGCCTTGCAGGTTGTGCAGCAGCTAGAGAACTGCAAAATGCAGGAAAAAAAGTTGCTGTTATTACAAAGCTACACCCCTTAAGAAGCCACTCTGGTGCAGCTCAAGGTGGAATCAATGCAGCATTTAGTGATGAAGACAGTGTTGAACTGCATGAATTTGATACAGTCAAAGGGTCTGATTATCTAGCAGATCAAGATGCTGTTGAGTTTATGTGTAAAAATGCCCCTGAGACGATCAGATGGGCTGAGAAAATGGGTGCTGCTTTTAGTAGAAAACCTGATGGAAAAATTGCACAGCGTCCATTTGGTGGGCAGTCCTCTCCTCGTGCATGTTTTGCAAAGGACAGAACTGGTTTAACACTTTTGCAAACTGTTTACGAACAAGCTTACCGTGTCGGCGTAAAATTCTGGGATGAGTGGTATGCAGCAGATATTATCTACAAAGATGGAAAAGTATCAGGTGTCGTTGCTTTTAATATTCGAGATATGCAAGTAGCAATCTTTAATGCCAAAACAGTTATGTTTGCTACAGGTGGATATGCACGTGCATACAAAATCAACTCAAATGCCCATGCAAATACAGGTGATGGACTCTCTATCGTAGCACGTCACGGTCTTCCTTTAGAAGATATGGAATTTGTTCAGTTTCATCCATCAGGACTCAGTGGAAATGGTGTTTTAATTTCAGAAGCTGCACGTGGAGAAGGTGGACGCCTTTACAATGCTAAGGGTGAGAGATTTATGGAAAAATATGCTCCAAATGCTCTTGAACTTGCATCACGAGATGTTGTTGCTCGTGCTATTTTAAATGAAATTAGAGAAGGTCGTGGTGTTGGACCAAGAAAAGATGCTGTTTACCTTGATGTAACCCATTTAGGAAAAGATCTCATTATGAACAAGCTTCCTGAACTTCGTGAACTTGCTATGACATTTTTAGGTTTAGACATGATCAAAGAACCTATTCTTATTTCTGCAACAGCACACTACTCTATGGGTGGTATTCCTGTAGATATTGATGGGCATGCTCGCAAAAACAATAAAGAATTCATAGAGGGCTTTTATGCAGCTGGTGAGTGCTCTTGTGTATCTGTGCATGGTGCAAACCGTCTTGGTGCAAACTCTGTCCTTGAAGCACTTCTATTTGGTCGCTTTGTTGGTAAAACAATGCTAAAAGATCTTGAGTCAATAGAACTTCGTAAAGCAGTGCAAGAGGATGCTGCAACTGCTCTTAAAGAGATAGAGTTTTTACTCAATAACAATGGAAACGAGAGTGTTCCTGCATTACGAGAAGAACTACAACAATGCATGACTGCTAATGCCGGTGCATTTAGAACAAAAGAGTCGCTACAAATTGCTGTAGATACAGTAAAAGAGCTGCGTAAGAGATTTAAAAATGTACGTCTTAGAGATAAATCAAAACTGTTCAATACAGAACTGCAAGAGGCTTTAGAGTTTGGACATATGCTTGATTATTCTCTCTTTATTGTTGAAAGTGCAATCGCTAGAGAAGAGAGCCGTGGTGCTCACTATAGAGAGGACTTTCAAAATCGTGATGATGAAAATTTCTTAAAACACACGATGGCATATATGGATAAAGATGGAAATATTTCACTTGATTATATGGATGTTGTTCTTGGCAAACATGAACTACGAGAAAGAAACTACTAAGGATAACTCATGAGTACAGAACATAAAATTACTACACAAAAAGTAAACTTCAAAGTATTTCGTTTTAATGCTGATGAAGATTATCTTCCATACTATGAAAACTATGATATGGAAGTAACTTCAGAAGAGGTTGTGCTAGATATATTAAATAGAATTAAATGGGATCATGATGGAAGTTTTTCATATAGAAGAAGTTGTCGTCATGGAATATGTGGAGCATGTGCCATCAAAGTCAATGGACGCTCAACACTTGCGTGTAAAGAGAGTATGAATGATATGGTTGCACTTTTTGGTAAAGAACTTGTAATAGAGCCACTTAGCATAAAAAGAGCTGTTAAGGATATGGTAATCGATAAAGCAGACTTTTGGGAAAAGCATGATGCCATCACACCGTACCTTGTCGCCGAAATTGACGAAAACCCAACAACTGAAAACCTAGTTTCACCAAAAGATGCACAAAAGCTAGATGAAGCAGATCTTTGTATTCAATGTGGTGCATGTCACTATGCCTGTCCTGTAGTTGAAATAAATGAAGATTTTTTCGGACCTGCCGCATTTGCTGCAGCATATAGGTTTGAAGCTGATGTGCGTGATAATTCTGAATCAAGACTAAAAGATGTCAATGAAGAGAGACAGGGTGTTTGGGATTGTGTAAAATGTTTTGAATGTGCTCAAGTCTGTCCAAAAGATATTGATCCAATTGGCAAAATTACTAAATTACACCAAATGGCATTTCAAGAAGGGGTTGCCAATAACAATGTTGCAGTCCGCCATGCAGTTGGTTTTAAAAAATCAATCGTTAAAAATGGAGTTCTTGATGAGGGTGGACTTGTGCTCTACTCTGAAGGTCCTGCAATTGTAAAACATCTACCAGTTGCCTTTAAAATGTTTACAAAAGGTAAAATTGTTCCACCATGGGGCATTACAAAATCAGAAAATCTTGATGAGATTCAAAAACTCGTTAAATCTTCATCAACTGCAAAGTTTTAGGAGTGAAAGAATGAAAAAATTAAAATATGCACTTTTTACAGGATGTACCGCAAAACAGAGTACTCCTGAACAAATGATGTCAACAATGGCAGTTGCTGATAAATTAGGAATTGAGCTTGTAGAACTCACTGAAGCGTCATGCTGTGGAGCATCACATCTTCAAGATTATGATGACTTTTTATCATTGGTTTTAAATGCTAGAAATATAGCTTATGCAGAGAAACATGAGCTTACAATGGTAACTATCTGCAATACTTGCCAACTCAATACAGCTATGACAAAACAGAGACTTGACAATAACGAAGAGCTCAAAGCAAAAGTCAATGAAAAACTTGCAGAGGTCGGTCTAGAGTATAAAGGCACTTCTGCAGTGACACACTTTTTATATGCAATTATTGATGACTTTGGTCTTGATAGACTAAAAGAGATGGTTGTAACACCACTGAGTCAGTTTAATATTGCACCTTTTTATGGATGTCACAATATACGTCCGTCAGAATTGCAAAATGAGACACACAAAACTGCAGAAAATCCTTATAATCCTACTTCACTAGACGATTTAATTATTGCTTGTGGTGGAGAGAGTGTTGATTATGATGAAAAAAATAAATGCTGTGGTTTTCATGTTGAACTCCAAGCCCCACATACTGCTGCAGTTCTCACAGGAAATGCAATAGCTGGAGCAATGGATGGCAATGCTGACTGGATGGTCACACCCTGCCCTTTATGCCATCTTAAATTAGATACACAAACAGCACATGCAAGTGAAGCAATTGGGCGTGAAGTAGAGCTTCCAGTCCTTCATATGCAACAAATGCTTGGACTTGCACTTGGTTGTACTCCAGCAGAACTTGGATTAAACCACCACTTGGCAAAAGTGGACTTCATTTAATCTGTTTTCTCTTTTTCTTTTCTCATTCTACTTCCTCTAGAAGTAGAATAATTATTCAACACAATGGAATATAAATGTCAAACACAATAGAAATAATATCTTGGAATGTTAACGGAATACGTGCTGTAGCCAACAAAGAAGCCTTACAATGGATTGATGAAAGAGAGACCGATATTTTATGTCTCCAAGAGATAAAAGCACAAAAAGATCAGATTCCAAATAATTTATTCCAAAAAAAGTTTACTGAGGTTATTATCAACTCCGGAGAGAGAAAAGGTTATAGTGGAACGGCTACATATAGTATGTTGCAAAGTGATTATACCTCTACATGTAACGATATAGATACAAAGCATGAAGGACGTATTATAGAGACTCACTATGGAGATATAGTACTTTTTAATGTCTATTTTCCAAACGGTCAAAAGGATGAAGAACGCCTTAGGTATAAGATGAAGTTTTATGATGACTTTTTAGCCTATTGTGAAAAACTCAAAGAAGAGGGAAAAAGTATTATTGTCTGTGGAGATGTTAATACTGCTCATCGTGAAATAGATTTAAAAAACCCAAAAGCAAATGCTAAAACATCTGGTTTTTTACCGATTGAGAGAGCATGGATAGAAAAATTTTTAGATCATGGGTATATAGATACATTTAGATATGTTCATGGAGATAAAGAAGATGCCTATTCATGGTGGTCTTATCGCTCAAACGCAAGAGTCAAAAATGTTGGCTGGAGGATTGATTATTTTTTTATTTCAGAAGATTTAGCCCAAAGCCTTGAAGATGCTTTTATATTAGACTACATAGAGGGCTCTGATCACTGTCCAGTTGGCATCAGAATCTCCCTCTAGTTTTTATTTTGCTTTTGGTCTGAACGCTTTGATAACTTCTTCATTTGTTTGCATAAAAGGTCCTTCAATCAGGTCTATACAGTAAGGAACAGCTGGAAAAACTGCATCAAGGCATTCACGAATAGATTTTGGCTTTCCAGGAAGGTTGATAATCAGACTTTTTCCTCTTATTCCTGCTGTCTGACGAGAGAGTATTGCTGTTGGCACATACTGAAGGCTCACTTGACGCATCAATTCCCCAAAACCTGGCATCATTTTTTGACATACATTCTCAGTAGCTTCTGGTGTTACATCACGAGGTGCAGGACCTGTTCCTCCTGTCGTAACAACAAGACAACATCCTTCATCATCACATAACTCTTTCATTGTACGCTCAATCTCTGCTTGTTCATCAGGGATACATCTATAAACTATTTCGAATTCACTTGCAAGATACTCTTTCATTGTATCTTGAATTGCCACACCACTAATATCTTCATAGATACCTTTACTAGCTCTATCACTTGCTGTAATTACACCTATTTTAATTTCACTCATTATGTCTCCTCGTATAATATCTTTTATGAGTAAGAGTTCTTTTTTAAAAGTTTTTTTGACTTTTTTACAAA
>DQUE01000080.1 GCA_015662405.1 Sulfurimonas autotrophica
CCATTTTTGTATCAACAACATTTTGAGGAACTAAAGGAATAGAAACATCTACATCGCTTCTATAAAAGACTATTCCACTATTTGATTCTAGGGGTTCTAATCGTAAACGTACAGGAGAACCTTTATGCAACCCAATTCCTACTAGTTCCACACTTTTTCTAATTGTTGTTTGATACATCTACAATCCTTTATTTCCCATCAATAATTTTTTTCGCACTCTTAATAATATCACTAATATTAAGTTTTATCCACTGTTTGTCCATCCACTCTTGAGGGCGAACTTCAATACCTTGCACTAAAACACCAAAATGCAGATGATCACCCATAGCATACCCACTCTTTCCTGTATTTGCAATCACACTATTTGGCGCTACCTCATCACCCTCAGCAACTTCTACACTTGAACAGTGCCCATAGAGTGTATAGAGTCCTAATCCATGTGAAATTATCGGAGAGTTTCCATACAGTCCATTATAATCAGCAAATACAACATGCCCGCTATTTTGAACTTTTATAGGCGCCATCGCATGACTTGCCATATCTAAACCTAAATGGTAGGCTTCACTGATAAATTTTCCTTTATAGTAATATTTTCTATGATCACCAAAGTGTGCAACTACCTGAGCATTTTTTAGTGGATACATTTTTTTTATTCTAAAATCACTTATCATCTCTTGCGGAACATCCGAAGTGAGCTTATGAATCAATGCTTCATTTTTTGCTCTTATCTCTTCATTTATAATTTTAAACCTTTGTAAAGGATCTTCAATACCCTGTGTCTCATCAAACTGTTCAGCCAGCTCAGCAATTTTTCCATGTAAAAATCTATCAGAGAGTGGTATTTCTGAGAGTCGGTAATCTCTATTTTTTAGATAAAAAGGCACATATGATTTAGTAATATTTCCTGCAACATCACTTGCTACAACTGTTGCTTTAAACCTTTCATCTTTTACAGGCCATGCAAGCAGTGCAATATAGTAGCCTTCTTTATAAAAAGGTTCTGCTTTAAAATGTTTCTTATGATTTGACTCTATATAAATGTCATGGAGGTTTTCATCTTCTACTTTAAAAATAACAAGTGCTGCACCTCCACGCGATATTTTATAAGAGTTATTTACAATACTTACTTGCGGTCTTTTTTTATCAATTCTCAATGAAAAAGATTTTAGTGCAATGTTTCCTTTTAAAAAATTCCATTTACTAACATCTTGTGCTTGCACAATAATTTCAATATCTTTCTCTTTTATAGCATAAGCACCTCGGGGTGGTTCTACTTCTAACTGAACCACTTTTTGTGGAGCCAACAGTTGATTATACAAAAGTTCACTCTCACCATTTTTTGTTCTTAAAATAACTTTATAAGATTTAATTGCAGTATCATCTTCTATTTTTAACTGTAATGTTTTTTTAAGATTCCAATATCCATTTGTTTTAAGTGTAACTATAGGGACATTTCTCTCAAAAGTTGCAGAAAAATAGAGATACAACCCTACACCAATAAGTAACACCGTTAGTAAATAACCACCGAATGAAGATATGTTTTTTTTATTTATCAATTATAATTCCTTAACTATTTTTATTATTTTATTATTTTCGTCACTCTTATGTAAAACAATCTCTTTTACATGGACAATTTTAAGAGCCTCTTTTAATACTTTTTCAACATCTTTTTGTGTTGCACCGCTACTTTTTAAATCTTCCTCTGCTATATAGACATGCATACGCTCTCCATTGGATTTTTGCAACATGCTCTTATATAGTAAAGACTTCAAACGAAACAGAGCTAAAGAGTCGCTTTTTTGTAAATACTCTTTACATGTAATATGTTGTGCTTGAAGTGCTATCAGTTCACTAGCAACAGCAAAAGTTGTGCCATTACATGTAGCAGATAAAAAACCCTCGGTTATCTCAATCAAACCCGCAAAAAGAGCTGTAGCCATTTTTTGGCTTATCTTCACATTATTATGTTTTAATGCCAAATAGAGTCCAACTGTGTCAGATTCAGCTTCTATGATTACATCTGCCTTCGTAGGCAATGTCTCTCTGACTTTATCAAACCATGGTAAGAATGAAAACTTTGTTTCAATCTTTTGTGTAGCAACCAAAGAGACCTTTTTATGCAAACTTAGTATGTATGAATATAAAGCATTTGCATTAGCAAATGAACTATTATCTGCTTGAATTACTATCTCTTTTGCATTTTCTATATCATTAAAAGCTATCAAACATCTACTCTTTTACATAAAATTATATACTATTTTTTATTCATCTTGTAAACATAAGCCAAAACTTCCGCTACAGCATTAAACAATGTTTCAGGAATTGGCTTATCTACATCAACTTCTTTATAAAGTGTTCTTGCCAAAGGAGGGTTTTGTACAATATGTACATGGCTTTCTCTAGCAATCTTTTTAATCTGTTGGGCTATATTATCCATCCCTTTTGCAATAACTATAGGAGCATGGGATTTTGCTTCATCATATTTAATTGCAACAGCATAGTGTGTTGGATTGGTAATTACTACATCTGCATTTGGCACTTCTGCCATCATTCTTTTTCGAGAAGCCTCCATCTGAATTTGTCGAATTTTAGACTTTATAAGCGGATCCCCTTCCATATTTTTCATTTCATCCTTGATCTCTTGTTTAGACATTTTCAGTCCGTCAAAATACTGCTTTCTTACTATAATTACATCTATAATGGCAAAAATAAAGATAATAAATAGCATTACAAAAGCGATGATAATCATTTTATCTTTTAGCCATACAAGTTGGTCATGCAACCCAAAAAGTGCAACAGTCGGCAACTCTTCAATAAAATAGAAGAAAAATAAAAAACCTACACCCAGAGTTGTAAAAGATTTCAGCGTGACTTTGACACCCTCAATCATTTTTTTTAAAGAGAAAAGATTTTTCGTTCCCTTTATCGGGTCAATCTTTTTCAAATCCGGAATAATAGCTTTTGTAGTAAATAAAAATCCAAACTGTGCAAGTGCACCAACGATACCAGCAACGGCAACTGCAATTGCCAAAGGCATTACCATCAATAAAAACTCCCTTATGGTAACTATGGCTATATCTATAGCAAATAATTTTTCAATTGGTGTACCAACAAGAGAGAAGTAGTATCGTATAAGATGGATCATATGCTCTGCCATATAGGGAAAAAGCATCAAAACACCAAGTAGTGCTACAAAAAGAGTTATAACACCCGAAGCATCTTGTGATTTTGGAACATTTCCCTCTTTTCTGGCATCTTCAATCTTCTTGGGGGTGGGTTCCTCGGTTTTTTCAGCATCATCAGCCATATATTATGACCTTTAATCCATTTTCATAGACAAGTCAATCCAGTTTGCCTGATGCACCAAGGCACCACTACTAATAGCATCGACACCTGTTTTAGCATACGCCTCAATCGTCTCAAGCGAAATATTTCCACTCGCTTCTAAAAGAATATATGGATAATTTTCATTTCGAAAAGCGACAACTTCTTCTACTTGAGCTGGTGTCATATTATCACACATAACTATATCTGCTTTTGCTTGCATCGCCTCTTGTGCTATAAAAAGCGTATCAGCTTCTACTTCGATTTTAGCCGTAAAAGGAATAACTTTTCTTGCATTTTCTATATAGTTTTGTAAGTTATCAATTGTTTTAAGATGTGTATCTTTGATCATAAGTGAGTCATCAAGTCCCATTCTATGATTAACAGCACCACCACAGCGTGTTGCATATTTTTCAAAGACCCGCAACAGTGGTCTTGTTTTTCTTGTATCAAGCAGTTTTACATTGTAGGGTGCTAAAATATCTACATACTTCCTTGTTAATGTTGCTATAGAGCTTGCATGTAAGAGCATATCTAACACTGTTCGCTCGCATCGCAAGAGCGTGTGCGAATCAGAGGCAAGTGTTGCTATCGTTTCACCATTTACAAAAGATTCTTTATCAGATTTTAGCCACTCGATGGAGAAGTTTTCTATCTTTGCCAAAACATCTATATACTCTCTTCCTGCTACAATACCATCACTCTTTGCAATAATTTTAGCACTCGCAGGTACAGCAGGTTCTACCAAAGCATATAAATCTCCACGTCCAACATCTTCTGCCAAAGCTGCCTTTACAAATGCTGCTATCATAATGCCAACATTCTCTCTAATGCAATTTTTGCCCACTTTTGCGTTTGTGGATCTACATGTATCTCATTGATAGGTTCACCATCATCAATCGCTTTGAGTGTAAGGTAGACATCCTCAAGTGTTGTCTCATTCATCGTTGGACACTCCGGTTTTGTCGAACTTAACACATAAGTATTTTTTGGTCGCAAGCGATTTACCATATTAAACTCTGTTCCAACTGCCACTTTTTGCTCTTTGGGCAGTGCTGTTATATACTTGATGAGCTGCGATGTAGAGCCAACAAAGTCACTTGCCTCACAAACAGCAGGGTCACATTCAGGGTGTGTCGCTATAAGTATTCCTGGGAACTTTTTACGGTAAAAAGCTATATCTTCAACACTAAATAGCTGATGCACGGAACAAAATCCATCATAACAGATAATATCAGCCTCTTTTGGGTCACCCCCTTGTCCTATTACCATAGATTGCAATCCCATTTGATTTGCAATATTTTGTCCAAGACATCTATCTGGCACAAAGAGAATCTTTTTACCCTCTTGTAGTGCTGTGGTAATAATTTTTTTAGCATTCGAACTTGTACAGACCATACCACCCATCTGTGCAACCTTTGCCTTTACATCAGCATTAGAGTTTATATAGGTAATTGGTAAAATCTGCTCTTTTTTTATACCGTTGTCTTCTAAAAATTTTACAGCATCATCATAGTAGAGCGAATCTATCATTCTTGCCATTGCACAGCAGGCAATTTTTGGCATAACAACACGTTTATGCGGAGAGAGCACTTTCACGCTCTGTCCCATAAATCCAACACCACAAAAGAGAACATACTCAGCATCATCCGCCATCGTACGCATAGCTAACTCCAAAGAGTCACCGGTTATATCCGCAAGTGCAAATACTTCATCACGCTGATAAAAGTGTGCCACCACTGTTACGCTTAGCTTTTTTTTGAGTTCATCAATTCTTTTTTTTAATTCATCATTTGTTAACTGCAAAAAATCATCCTATATTTTATATGACGCAATTATATCAAAATATATTTAGCATAAAAACTGTAGAATGTTGTCACGCAAATAATTTAAGGTGATTTATGGATTTTTTATTTAATACAAACGTACAATTTTATATTGCAGCATATCTTATAGGCGCAATACCGTTTGGTCTTTTACTTGCAAAAAAATTTGCAGGAATTGATATCAAATCAGCAGGAAGTGGGAGTATCGGTGCAACAAATGTTTTACGAGTAGTCAAAGAGAGCGATCCAGACTTAGCAAAAAAACTTGGTATTGCAACACTTATTTTAGATGCACTCAAAGGTGTAGTTGTATTAGTAGTTGCTTACTTGATGGGGCTTGATGAATCGGTTTTATGGGCAATTGCAGTTTTAGCAGTTCTTGGACACTGTTTTTCTCCCTATTTGGGATTTGAAGGTGGTAAGGGTGTTGCAACAGGTATGGGTGTTATGATGTTTATGTTGCCCATTGAGACAACTATTGCTCTTGTTGTCTGGCTGCTTATGGCAAAAACTATTCGCATCTCTTCTCTTTCCTCCCTTACCGGAGTAGTTGCTTTGCTTATTTCAAGCTTTATAATACATCCTAATATGGCACATGCTCCTGTTGTTTTTATTGTAGCCATTCTTTTTTATAAACATATTCCAAATATCATCCGTGTTATAAAGGGTGAAGAGAAACGAGTTATATAGTTTGAAAATTTTTATAGAGAATTTAACCTTTGCATGTATTCTAGGTATTTTAGAGCATGAAAGGCAAAATCCACAAGAGGTTATTATTACCATTACAATAGAGTATGCTTTTGAGAAGAGTTGTTACATAGACTATGCAGAGGTGGCACAACTTGTTAAAAACCGCATGCAAAACAAGCAATTTTTACTTATAGAAGATGCCCTTCAAGACATAAAAATGCACCTTAAAAATAAATTTTCAAAAATCAGCACCCTCTCTTTAAAAATCACAAAACCCTCTATACTACCTGATTGCATGGTAAGTGTAGCTGAGACAACAGAGTTTGATTCTTAAATATATCTTCATTTTTTTTTAAAAAAAATTGAAAAAAACTTTAAATTAACCTAAAATTATGCTATTATTCCAATAAATATTTAAGCACAGGACAAAAATTAATGCGTATATTAATTATAGAAGATGAAGTAACATTAAACAAAATGCTAGCAGAAGGGCTCAAAGAGTTCGGTTATCAAAGTGATGTAGTTGAAACGCTCAAAGATGGTGAGTACTACTTAGACATCCGTAACTATGATTTAGTTCTTATGGACTGGATGCTCCCAGATGGAAACTCAGTTGACATCATAGGAGATATTAAAGCAAAAACGCCAAAGACAGTTGTAGTTGTTATCTCTGCAAGGGATGATAATGAGAGTGAAATTGAAGCACTACGTGCTGGTGCTGATGACTATATCAGAAAACCTTTTGATTTTGATGTATTGATTGCTCGTATTGAAGCGCGTTTACGTTTTGGTGGTAGCAATATTATTGAAATTGAAAATTTAACAATCAACCCTGAAGAGGAGAAGATCACATACAAAGAGACAGAGATAGAGCTCAAAGGAAAACCTTTTGAAGTACTTACACACTTAGCTCGTCATCGTGATCAAATTGTCTCTAAAGAACAACTTTTAGATGCTATCTGGGAGGAACCTGAACTTGTTACTCCAAATGTAATCGAAGTTGCAATTAATCAAATTCGACAAAAAATGGACAAACCGTTAAAAATTACTACTATTGAAACAGTTCGTCGTCGTGGCTACCGTTTTTGTTTTCCAAAAGAGATGTAATTCAACTTCAAAATGATATAATCTCATAAAATTTTATGAGGTTGTATTATGTTTGCTACAAAGAGTATTCGAACAAATTTTCTTATTCAACTTATTTTTTCCTCTGTAACACTCATAGTTATTTTCTCCTCCCTACTCTACTTTTATATAGAAAAATCAATATATGATGAAAAAAAAGAGGAGCTCATAGAGTATGCAAAAAACATCTCTGCAAATAAATCAGTGTTTCAAACCGATGAAGCTATGGCAGATAACTTTTTCTCTTTAAATGTTGGTATCATCTACTTAAACAATCTAGTCTCCCATATACATGTATATGAAAACACGCAAAACAACCATACCTATCTTACACTCATCTACCCGTTTAATCTTGATGATAAAAGCTATCTTAAGATCACTAAAGATATTACACAAACGAAAAAACTCCTTGAAAAGATTCGAAAGTATATTTTTATTATCAACATCGCTAGTATTTTACTCGTTATTGTCTATGCAGTCACACTCTCAAAGATGCTTATTGCTCCAATTCAGACACTTGCAAAAAGGTTAGCCAACATGAATGAGCACCTTATTGCAGAGATAGATGCAAAAAAACTCCCACAAGAGTTTGAGCCATTAGGTGTAACACTCAACCATCTTATTTTAAGAATTGAAAACTTTGTGAAGTATCAAAAAGAGCTCTTTATCGGCACTGCACATGAGCTAAAGACGCCACTAGCTGTTATAAAACTAAAAAATCAGGTAACGCTTATCAAAAAACGATCAACCAAAGAGTATATCGAAGCGATACAAACCACAAACAAGGCTGTCGATGAGATGAATATCATCGTCTCAAACATCTTAAATATAGGACGCCAAGAGGGTGCTCAACTAGATAGACCCATAGAGGTTGATGTGATAGCATTTTTACAAAAAAAAGCAGATGATTTTAAACTGCTTGCAGAACATGAAGGAAAAAAACTCCATATAGACTTTAAGCCCGATAGCTTTATAACAACACTGCAGGTGAGCGTACTTAATCAAATTATTCAAAATTTTCTACAAAATGCTATAAAATTTACACCAAAAAACAAATCAATCATACTGCGAAGCGCACAAAATGGTGACAAACTACTTATAGAGGTAATCGATGAGGGGTGTGGAATTGATGAGGGAGTTGATCTCTTTGCACCTTTTAAGAGACAGGGAAACAAATCGGGCGTAGGGCTTGGACTATTTTTAGCAAAGAGTGCTGCCGATGCCTTAGGTGCAAAAATCACCATCAAAAACAGAAGAGATGGAGTCGATGGCACAGTCGCCTCATTAGAGCTTAACTCGCAACTATCGTGCATCATTCCACAACCAAACTAAACAGTAATAGCTACTATTTATGTGTGTATGGATTAAAAAGCATTTAATTCATAAAAAAGCAACGCCATGTTAAAATAGCTCAAGCATCAAAAAAGGCAAATGACATGAAAACTATAAAAATAGTATTAGTAGCATTAATTGTGTTAATAGCTACAGGCTGTTCAGTAAAAGAGCATCAATATAAAGCAAAAACAGATAAGCCAAAAGTGCCAAAAGAGGCGATCTTGCAACTTGATACCAAAGGGCATACAGCTTTAATAAGGGATATTATAGTCACAAAGAGTGGTGATATCATCTCTGCTAGTGATGATAAGACCATAAGGGTTTGGGATAGTAAAACAGGCAGGGAGAAGAGAAAGATTTTAGGAGAAATAGGAGCTGGCAATGAGGGGAAGATATTTGCTATTGCACTCAGTGGTGATGAGCGCTACTTGGCTGTTGGGGGTTACTTAGCAGGAAAAGAGAGAAG
>DQUE01000025.1 GCA_015662405.1 Sulfurimonas autotrophica
ACCCATTGTACTTCTTGATGCTAAAGCAAATAGATTATCTTCTTATGTAGCCCCAAATCTCTCAAGAGTAGGTATATTTTTAGCATATACACCTTTGCATCTTTTAATTCTCGATGGACTCAAAAGACCACTTATAGCTACATCTGCAAATATTTCAAATGAACCTATCTGTAGCAATCTCGAAGATATGGAGCAAATAGAAGGGATATATGATTATCTTCTTGATCATGACAGAGAGATTCTCAATGCATGTGATGACTCTGTTGTTATGGTTGTAGATGATAGCGTGATAACTTTAAGAAGGGCAAGAGGGTATGCACCAAGTAGTATGGAACTACCTGTAACTTTAGAGAAAAATGTTTTAGCTTTAGGTGCCAACCAAAAAAGCACAGTCGCTATAGCCTTTGACAATAGAGTGATACTCTCACCACATATAGGAGATTTAAAGAGTATTTCTTCTGTAGAGTACTATGAAAAAACAATCCAAACACTGGGGAGAGTCTATAAGTTTGAAGCTGATCTCATTGTCCATGATAAACACCCAGAGTATGAATCAACAAAGGTTGCAAAGAGGATGCTAAAAGAGGATGAAAACTTAAGAGCTATAACTACCCAGCACCACTATGCGCATATTCTTGGAGTTATGGCAGAAAAAGGAGTTAATGAAAAAGTATTTGGTGTTGCTTTTGATGGAACTGGCTATGGGGATGATGGCAAACTTTGGGGAGGAGAGTTTTTGCTTTGTGATTATGTCTCATATGAGCGAGTAGCACATTTGCAATACTTTAAACTTCTTGGAGGAGAAAAGGCTATAAAAGAGCCTAAACGCATAGCTCTCTCTTTGCTTTTTGAACTTTTTGCTAAAGATGTACTCACTATAAAAAATGCAACAACACAAGCCTTCTCTTTAACAGAGCTAAAGACGCATTATATTGCATGGGAGAAGAGTTTAAATACCCCACTCACCTCATCAATGGGAAGACTCTTTGATGGCGTGGCATCTCTTCTTGGACTCTGTCATGTGATGAGCTATGAGGGGCAAAGCGGTATGATCTTAGAGGAGTATTATGACTGGGATGAAAAGGAGTGTTACGATATAACTTGCAAAGATGGAGTCATTGAGATTTTACCAATGATAGATGCTCTGCTGCAAGAAAAAGATACAAAACGAGCAGTATCTAAGTTTTTTAACACTATCGTAGAGATGATAGCACTCATCTACAAGCCTTATGACTCTTTGCCACTGGTTGTAAGTGGAGGAGTTTTTCAAAACAGAATACTTTTACGTTTGGTAATGAAACGCTTTAAGAGAGTAATTATTCCTAACCGTATTCCACCCAATGATGGAGGTATTGCATTAGGTCAAGCAATTTTTTTTGGCATCAATCAAGATTCGTATTAAATCTCCACTCCGCCTCTTTAAGATATAAAATAAACTTGTCTTCAGATATACCTCTAAATTGACAAATAAACTCTTCAAAATAGTTCCAAAAATCTGTAATTATAGTGCTTGATTTTGAGAGTTTTGAAATTTTATTAAAGGTAAAGTATTTCAAGAGGAGTTTCTTATTTGCTCTGCTATTGTTATCTATAAGAGCGTTTTTTGTTTTTGGCATCATAATGCAGTAGATAGTATTATCATAAGCAAGGGTAAGAAAATGTTGCATTTTTTCTATATTTTCCTCTGCTTTTAAACTCTTTGGCAAGTAGAGGTACTCATCATAGTCAGTGACTCTATGAGAGTTGTGCTGATATATTTTATCTGAGTATAAAAGTATATCATGTCTAAATTTTTCAAAATAGTTTTGGATGGTGGCAAAGTGCATTTTTGTAGCAAGAGCAGTTTTTCTCGCTGTATCTCCTGCTTGAAAGTGTGTATAAACAAGGAGTTCTCTCTCTCTTTTTTTTGGACTAAATTTTCTTTTACACTGACTACACTTTCGTTGAGAATCAGCAAGTAGATATGTGTATGGATTGTTGCAATAGATACATTTCATAGTAAAATTTTACCATTTAGTCCTTAAAATAGAGTAGAATTGATCTTTTTTAGTTCTACTTAAAAATTAAAGACTATTATAATGAACATATATTCAAAATTAAGGAAGAGAGAATGGAACTATCATTATTAGTAATTTTTTGGTATGGAATACTCCATGCCTTTGGACCTGACCATTTAACCGCTATTGCAGATTTTTCTATAGGGAAGGATAAAAAGAGAACACTACTCATCACTCTACTCTTTGCCGTGGGGCATGGTTTTAGTCTTTTTCTGTTTGCTTTGCTACTAGAATCAATGAGTATCTCTGAAGAGATTTTAGGCTATGGAGATCTTATATCTGCTACAGTTATTATAGCGATGGGTTTATATCTTCTTTTTATGGTGATGACAGATAGAATACAGCTTCGTAAGCATACTCACCAAAACAAAGAGCATATACATATTTGGTTTGGGAAGTCACATGAACATAATGATGGTTCTGTAGATAAAACATCATCACTTGGTTTAGGACTGCTTATGGGCGCTGGTGGGGTAAGAGGAATGCTTATTACCCTTGGTGCTGTTAATGGTGGAAGTGTTGATTTTATGATGGTAGCTGCATTTACCTTGGGTGTTATGATAATTTTCACTCTTTTTGGTATGCTGATGCTCTATGTAAATCAAAATTTCTTAGGAAATATTACAAATGTTAGAAGAGCTTTTAGTATTGCAGGTGTGGTTTCACTTGGTGTTGGAGCAAATATTTTATTAGGATAGGAGAGTAAAAATGTGTGTAGATTGCGGATGTAGTATAAGAGGTATAGAGGAGCATACAGGAGAGCATAGTCATGATGGAGGAAAAACTTTTCATTCTCATGAGCATCAAAAAGCCCATGAGCACTTGCATCATAACCCACAGTTAAATGACGCTAAGACTGTATCAGTTATCCAAAAAATTCTTGATAAGAATGATCATGAGGCAGATCATAATAGAGAGCATCTTCAAGAGAAGGGCGTCTTAGGTATTAACCTTATGTCAAGTCCTGGTGCAGGTAAAACAACGCTTTTAGAGCACCTTGGAGATGTTGCAAATTTCAAATTTGGTGTTATTGAGGGTGATTTAGAGACGGAGCGTGATGCAGATCGTCTTCGAGCTAAAGGGATACATGCACAGCAGATACAAACAGGAACAGCTTGTCACCTTGATGCCTTTATGGTGCATAAGGGGTTACACCATATGCCACTTGATGATATAGATGTCTGTTTTGTTGAGAATGTAGGAAATCTCGTCTGCCCAGCATCATATGATGTTGGAACACACTTAAACATAGTACTTGTCTCTGTGCCAGAGGGTGAAGATAAGATAGCAAAATACCCTGTAATGTTTCGACAAGCCGATTTGATTTTGATCACAAAAACAGATCTGCTCCCTTATTTTCAATATGACATAGAGGCTGAAAAAGCAGAGGCTAGAAAAATAAAACCTAATGTGGATATTTTAGAAGTAAATGTAAATGATGTGCAGAGCGTAAAAGCGGTTGCACAGTGGATAGAATTTAAATTAAAAATGAGGGCTTAAATATGTGTTTATCAATTCCAAGTAAAGTTGTAAAAGTCTCTGAAGATGGGGCATTTTGTACTGTGGATACAATGGGTGTACAGCGTGATGCAAATCTTATGATGATGGAAGATGGTGATGTAAAAGTAGGTGATTATGTGCTACTGCATATTGGTTTTGTTATGAATAAGATTGATGAAGAGGAGGCTCTAGCATCTTTAGAGACCTACAAAGAGATACTTGAACATATGGACGAACAAGAGAGGCAGAGGGCTATTTTAGAGGATGATGAATGCCCTAATCGGGAGAGTGGTTTTGAAAAAATAGCTACAAAAGAAGCGTAAATGCAAGAATTGCAACTAAAAAACCTCTATGATGATTTTCGTGATGGAGAGACGATTAAAGCCTATGCAAAGATTATTGCCGAGGATGCAAAAAAGTTAGAAAAACCTATTAATATTATGGAAGTGTGTGGAGGACATACGCATACTATAATGAAGTTTGGTTTGCCACAACTACTTCCATCAAATATTAACTTTATCCATGGGCCAGGTTGTCCTGTATGTATAATGCCTAAAGAGCGTATTGATCATGCCTATGTTTTAGCGATGCAGGAGAATGTTATTTTGGTTACTCTTGGTGATATGATCAAAGTACCAGGCTCAAATGGAAGCTTGCAAGATGCACGAGCAAAAGGAGCTGATGTTCGTTTTGTCTACTCACCGATGGAGTGCATAAAAATAGCGAAAGAAAACCCTGATAAAAAAGTAATCTTTTTCGCGATTGGGTTTGAGACAACTACTCCAATGACAGCTGTACTTGTTGCACAAGTTGTACAAAAGAAGATACCAAATATCTTTTTTCATATCAATCATGTAACAGTACCAGAGGTTATGAGTGAGTTAGTAAACAGAGAAGATAGTGATATAGATGCATTTTTAGGGCCAAGTCATGTGAGCGTCATTTCAGGCGCAAAGATTTACGATGCATTTCCAAAAAAATATGGTCGTCCTGTAGTAGTGACTGGCTTTGAGCCTGTTGATGTGATGCAGGGAATTAGCATGATTGTCAAACAGTTTATAGAGAAGCGATGCGAACTTGAGATTCAATACAAGCGACTAGTAAACCATGATGGAAACCTTAAAGCACAAGCTCTCATAGAGAAGTACTTTGAAAAAGTGAGCCTTTTTAGATGGCGTGGTCTTGGAAATGTTCCTGAGAGTGGATTGAAACTCAGAGATGCTTTTGCTGAGTATGATGCAGAGGTTATCTATAAAGATCTCTTTCTTGTGGCTGAAGTAGAAGATCATAAGTTGTGTATTTGTGGAGATATACTGCGAGGCATGGCAAAACCAAAAGATTGCACAATCTTTGGCACAGTTTGCAAACCTACAACACCAATAGGCTCGTGTATGGTAAGTAGTGAGGGAGCATGTGCAGCATACTATAAATATGGAAATTTACTGTGACAAAAACAATAACAATCGCCCATGGAAATGGTGGACAAGAGAATAATGAGCTTATAAAAGAGCTATTTTATAAGCATTTTGAGAATGATATTTTATCTAAAAGTGAAGACGCTGCAGTTATTGAAGATGGTAAGCTCGCTTTTACAACTGATTCATTTACGGTGAGCCCACTCTTTTTTGCCGGTGGAGATATTGGCAAACTAGCAGTTTGTGGTACATGTAATGATCTAGCGATGATGGGTGCAAAACCAAAGTATATGACCTGCTCTGTTATTATTGAAGAGGGGTTTGCAACTTCTGAATTAGAGAAAATTGTCCAATCAATGAAACAAGAGCTTGCGATAAATGGTGCTATAGTAGTAAGTGGAGATACAAAGGTTGTTCCTCGTGGAAGTGTTGATAAACTCTTTATTAACACAACAGGCATAGGTGAAATAGAATATAAAGGGATATCTGCTTCAAATTTAGTGAGAGGAATGTCCATTTTAGTAAGTCGTGATGTCGGTTGCCATGGTGCGACAATCTTTGCTGCGCGAGAGGGTATAGCGCTAGAGAGTACTTTGCAAACAGATTGTGCTTCACTCTATCCTCAGATTAAAAAGCTTCTTGATGCTCGAATCAAGATTGTTAGCCTGCGAGATGCAACGCGTGGTGGTGTGAGTGCTGTTTTAAATGAGTGGGCAAAGAGTTCAGATGTCTGCATAGAGGTGGATGAAGAGAGTATTCCCGTGTTAGAAGAGGTACAAGGTATCTGTGAAATGTTGGGTTTTGAGGCTGTTGATTTGGCAAATGAGGGTACATTTGTGCTTGGAGTAAATAAAGAGGATGAGCAAAAAGCACTAGAAGTACTACAAGAGGCACACAAAAGTGCTTCTGTTATCGCTACTGTGAGCGAGCAGTACAAAGGAAAAGTACTTTTAAACTCCTCTTGGGGAACAAAACGATTTTTAGACCTGCCTACGGGTGAACTCCTCCCTCGAATATGTTAAGGTGTAATAGATGCATGAGTATAGTATAGTACAGTCACTGCTTAATCAGTGTGAAGAGATTGCTATGAAAAATGATGCTAAAAAAGTAGTAAAAGTTGTTACAAAAATAGGTGCTATGTCTGGTGTTGAGCCACACCTTTTAGAGGTTGCATTTAATACTTTTAAAGAGGGCACAATATGCGATAGTGCAGAGTTTATAATAAATAAACAAAAACTCAAACTTGAATGTAAAGAGTGTGGAGGTATTTTTGAAGTAGATGAAGTTCGCTACTTTTGCATAAAGTGTCAAAGCTTAAAAGTGAAAGTAGTTGATGGAGAAGATATGTATCTTATGCGCTTAGAGATGGAGTAATTGCAACATACATAGCCTAATATAGGCTTTGTAAAAGCAAAACGCAAAGAGCTAAAGCCGCTCTTAAATGCCTATGCTCTCTTTATAAATCATCTAGTTTTAATCGCAAGCCTTTTATATGTGAAACAGGATAGGCAAATGTTATTCCTCTACCTTCTCCGGTAATGTCAAGTCTTGTGATAATCTCTTTAATAATTTTATCTACATTTTTTGTTTGGGTAATAAACATCAGATTTGCATCTGTTTCTTCAGAATAGAGTCTGTTGTAGAAGTTCTCCATCTGCGCTAGTCCCATGCCATGAGCACTCATAATAGTTACACCTTTAGCCCCGGCATCTCTAGCTGCAATAAGAGCCTCTTCTTGTTTATCTTGCGGTACAATTACATGGACTGCTGAAAAGCTCATCAAATAAGAGTGTCTTGAGTTTGCATCAGATACTGTTATCGTTGAGAGTTCCATGTTATTAACATCTTCTAGGGCATGTCGCAGTTCATTTAATTGGATCTCCTCTTTTTCAGAATCTCCTTTTACTCCTATTTTTTCAGTGATAAGACCATAAAGCATAACGGTAATCATTGGAAACAAAGAAGCAAAGGCAATAAGACCAAAACCATCTATAAGAGGGTCACGACCCTCTATGTTTGTAGCAAGACCAAGACCAAGTGCGGCAACAAGAGGAACTGTGACGGTTGAAGTTGTTACTCCTCCACTATCATACGCGATAGGAATAATATATTTTGGTGCTAAAAAAGTAAGCACAATGACAAACATATATCCCGCCATAATGTAGTAAACAATCTCTCCACCGACAACAATTCGATACGAACCAAGGGCGATACCTATAGCAACGCCAAGAGCAACAAATATACGGAGGATAAAGTCATTTATTTTGCCATCACTTATCTCTTTTGCTTTTCGTGCAATGGCTGTAAGAGCTGGCTCTGCCATGGTTGTGGAAAAACCTATAAAAAATCCAAAAGAGTAGATAATTAAACCACTGTCAAAATGGGTAAGCTCAAATGCCATTGTTTCACCTACAGAAAAAAGACCCATCTCAAGACCCACTATAAAGGCATCAAGCCCAAGTATAACAAGTCCAAAACCTATCATGACACTTTTAATATTCTCTATTGGTTTTTTTAAAATAGCATATTGAAAAAAGAGAATAATAGCTAAAATAGGGATAACATCTGTTATAACACCAAAAAGGCTCTTGACAATAGAGACAAAATCAAACTGCATTGTTATAGCCTCTATCTCCTCTATAACAGGAGGCATAACGACAGTATTGCTCGCATCAACAAGTTGATAGACAGCAATACCGTAAAATTGTACAAATATCATAGGGGTAAGTGAGGCAAAAGCAATAAGCCCAAAACCATCAAGAACAGGATTTCTCCCTTTTATGGTAGAAGCTAAGCCTATGCCAAGAGCTGCAACAAGAGGAACTGTAACAGTTGAAGTAGTCACACCGCCTAGATCGTAGGCAAGACCAACAATCTCTTTAGGTGCAAAGGCAGTTGCTGATACAACCAAAATATAGCCAGCGATGATGTAGTAATGGATAGGATGCCCTTTTATAATTCGCCATACTCCTAAAACAATGGCAAAACCGACAGAAAAAGCAACGACGATTCTTAATAGAGTGGCATCAATTCTTCCTGCACTAATACTTGCAGCTTTATCTGCAATAACAATCAAAGCAGGTTCAGCTATGGTTGTTCCAAAGCCTATCATAAACCCAAAAATTAAAATCCAAAAGGTTGAGCCTTTATGGGCAAATTCGCTTGCCAAACCTTCACCAACTGGAAAAATTCCCACTTCAAGACCAAGTAGAAATACAGCAAGCCCTACACCAACAATGGCTAACCCTATGGTAGTACTAAGCCAATTTTCAGGGACGCTTTGTATGATTGCAAGTTGAAAGAACATGATAACGAGTACAATTGGTAGGAGGTCACGAAAAGACTCTTTGAGAAGCTGTAAAAAAGTTGAAATACTCAGCATGGTATATTCCTCTTTAGATTTTTTTTGTAATAATATCGAAAAAACTGTAAAACTGCTATAATTTTAGCATGAAAACATTATTTATAGGCGGTATTAAGAGTGGAAAGTCTCGTAATGCTGAAATTTACATCAAAAAACTTACAAATAAAAAACCGCTCTATCTTGCAACAACGCAATTTATAGATGATGAGATGAAAGCAGATTGTAAAACTTTTAGCACGATTAAAACTTAAATTGGTTATAATACCACTCTTACATTAAAGGACAGCTGGCCGAGTGGTCGAAGGCGCTCGCCTGGAACGCGGGTGTAGAGCAATCTACCTAGGGTTCGAATCCCTAGCTGTCCACCAGATAGCATTTTAAACTATTCTACGACAAAAAGATAAAAAAAGCGAATAAGTGAATATAACCAGCCAAATCCAATGAAATTTAAAACCAATCGTCATATTTACAAGTTCTTTTAATTTCAGCCATAGTAACCTTATGAGTAAGTAGCTTTTTGCCTTTGTTTCTATTGTGGTATATAGGCATTCGTCTTGGAGAGTTTGTTCTTTGCCATAAACTTGCCATAAGTCAGGAAAATATGATTTATCTTAAGATATTAAGCT
>DQUE01000161.1 GCA_015662405.1 Sulfurimonas autotrophica
GATGTAAAAAATCTTTTTATTTATAAAAAATTCTCAGAAGGAGAGCATCTCTGCTTTGCTGGGCATGTTGATGTTGTCCCAGCAGGAGAGGGATGGCAGAGCAATCCGTATGAAGCTGTAGAGAGAGAGGGTTATATATACGGACGTGGCGCACAAGATATGAAAAGCGGCTTGGCAGCATTTATTCAAGCGGTAAAAGAGACAAAAGATTTCCAAGGCACACTCTCTTTGCTCTTAACATCTGATGAAGAGGGTGAAGGTGTTAATGGTACAGTAAAAGTGTTAGAGTATTTACAAAATAAGGGTATGCTTCCTGATGCCTGTGTGGTTGCAGAGCCTACATGTGAAGAGCGCTTTGGTGATGCTATAAAGGTTGGAAGACGTGGATCTATCAATGGATATATAACGATTAAAGGAAAACAAGGACATGCGGCATACCCTGAAAAGGCGATAAATCCAATACACAAAATAGCAAAAGTTCTTGGTGAGATGGCAGGTGTCGATTTAGATAATGGTGATGCATTTTTTGCTCCTTCAAAGTTTGTCATAACAGATATACGTGCAGGCATGCAGGTAACAAATGTGACACCAAATGAACTCAAGATGATGTTTAATGTAAGAAACAATACTAAAACAACACAAAAAGAGGTCAGAGAGTTTGTTGATAAGCACCTTAAAGGGCTTGACTATGAACTTCGTTTGACGCAGGGTTCGTATCCTTTTAAAACAGACACAGATACAAAACTTGTCAAAAAGATAGACGAAGCAGTACAAAAAGTAACATCCATACAACCAAAGCATTCCACAGCAGGAGGAACAAGCGATGCAAGGTTCATTGCTCCTTTGGGAATTGATGTGATAGAGTTTGGCGTGCGAAATGATACAATCCATTCGATAAATGAAAGAACTACAAAACAAGAGGTAGAAGATCTCTGCAAGGTATTTAAAACACTTATTGAGGATTGGAATAGATAGTAAGTATAGTGAAAAATTTGAAAACATGGCACTGGTTAAAGAGAGTATTAATTGAGAGTTTGTTAGAGTGTTATTTTTGAAAAAAGGATAAAGACAATGAAAAATGTACAGACAACTAAAGCACCATCGGCTATTGGTCCCTATTCACAAGCTATAGTAACAAATGGTATGGTATATACATCAGGGCAGATTGCATTAACACCACAAGGTGATGATACGTTATTAAAAGAGGATGTAGCGATTCAGACTGTAGCAGTTTTGCAAAATCTGCAAGCAGTTTTAGAAGAAGCAGGTAGCTCTTTACAAGATGTTGTAAAAACAACAATATTTTTAGCAGATATGAATGACTTTGCCACAGTCAATGCAATATATGAAAAAGCATTTGGCGGACATAAACCAGCACGCTCAACGGTAGCAGTGAAAACACTTCCAAAAAATGCGCTTGTTGAAATTGATGCGGTTGCATTGGTGACAAACTACTCTTTTTAAACTTTTTTCTACTTTGTTTAATCAAGACTTAAAGCTTGAATGGGTATAATTTCGGACTTTTGTAGAAATACAAGCGAAAAATATGTAAGGACCATAGATGTACGCAATTATAAAAAATGGTGGTAAGCAGTATAAAGTTCAAGAGGGTGATGTTTTATCTTTAGATAAACTATCTCTTGACACTGGTGCTACGGTAGAGATTAAAGAGGTTCTAGCGGTAAATGCTGGAGAGCTTAAAATCGGAACTCCTTTTGTAGAGGGTGCAGTTGTGACTGCTGAAGTTATTGCAGAGGGGCGTGATAAGAAAGTTGTAATTTTCAAAAAGCGTCGTCGTAAAGATTCTAAAGTAAAACGTGGTTTTAGAAGAGACTATACTCGTGTTAAAATCACGAAAATAGCAGCGTAAGCTAAATTTTAAGAGGAGAGCAAAATGGCACATAAGAAAGGTCAGGGTAGTACGCAGAATAATCGTGATTCAGCTGGTAGAAGACTTGGTGTGAAGAAATATGGTGGAGAAGCTGTTATAGCTGGTAACATCATTATTCGTCAACGTGGAACAAAAGTACATCCAGGTAAAAATGTAGGTATGGGAAAAGATCATACACTCTTTGCTTTGGTTGACGGTGTTGTTGCATTTGAGAGAAAAGACAAAAAGCGTCAACAAGTTTCAATTATACCTGCTGCGTAATTTCTACAGTATAAAATCTCTTGTTCCCATCATTATCGATGGGAATATATTCCACAAATAAAATTTCAAAATGTTTAATAATTTACTTTATAATCAATAGTTTTTTGTTAAGTATTTACAATGACACAGAGTCATAAAAAAAGGATTTCACAAATGTTTACAGATAGTGTTGAATTAACAGTTAGTTCTGGAAAAGGCGGGCAGGGATGTGTGGCGTTTCGTCGTGAGAAGTTTGTGCTCAATGGTGGTCCAAATGGGGGTGATGGCGGAAAAGGTGGTGATATATGGTTTAAGTGTGATAATAATACACATACACTCTCACATTTCCAAAGAAAAATGCATATAAAAGCCGAAAATGGCAAACCTGGAGAGGGCTCAAATTGTACTGGTAAATCGGGTGCAAAAAAAGTTATCATTGTACCACCTGGAACACAGATTATTGATCAAGAGAGTGGTGAAGTACTTTTTGATATGCTTGAAGATGGGCAAGAGGTGAAATTTCTTCAAGGTGGCAAAGGTGGACTTGGAAATACACACTTTAAATCTCCTACAAATCAAAGACCAACCTATGCACAACCAGGTGAAAAAGGGCAAACAAGAGATATTAAACTTGATTTGAAACTTATTGCAGATATTGGGCTTGTCGGATTTCCAAATGTAGGAAAGTCTACGCTTATCTCAACGGTTTCTAATGCAAGACCAGAAATAGCAAATTATGAGTTTACAACATTGACACCAAAACTAGGTCAGGTAAATATTGGGGATTATGAGTCATTTGTAATGGCGGACATTCCTGGAATTATCGGTGGAGCACATGAAGGAAAAGGCTTAGGTATAGAGTTTTTGCGTCACATTGAGCGAACAAAAATATTGCTCTTTATGATTGATTTGGCTTCTTATAGAGATCTTAAAGAGCAGATAGAAACACTGAAGAATGAAGTAGCCTCTTTTTCTGAAAAACTAGGAGCTTCACGCTATGCAATAGCACTTACGCGAACAGATATAGTACCACAAGAAGAGGTAAATGAAAAAATTGCAGAGTTTATTAAAATGTTTGATCTTGCGCCAAGCAGAGGAAGTGAATTTGATTTTGACAAAGATTTACCTTACTTTATTCAAGAGAGTGCAGATGAGACATTAGGGTATGCAATTGAAAAGCCATATTTTATTGCCCCTATATCTTCAGCAACCAATAAAAATATAGAGCCGTTGAAATATGCACTCTTTAATTTAGTACAACAAACAAGAAAGTAATAGCATGCGTGTTGTAGTCAAAGTTGGTAGTGCAGTTTTAACACAAGATGGATATATTGCACTTGATCGTATGCGTTCGCTTGTAGATTTTTTAGTTGAGTTAAAAAAAGAGCATGAAGTGATTTTGGTCTCTTCGGGTGCTGTAGCTGGTGGTTATACAGAGCTTAAACTTGACAGAACAGTTCTGGCAAACAAACAAGCCCTTGCTGCAATCGGGCAGCCTATTTTAATGCGTAAATATGCAAAGAAATTTTCAAAATATAATATTCTCACAGCACAGGTATTAGTGACTTCTGCAAACTTAAACACACCAGCGGATACGCAGCGAATAAGAGCAACAGTTGAAACCCTTTTGGGCAATAGTGTTATTCCTATAGTGAATGAAAATGATGCAACAGCGACAGAAGAGCTTGAGTTGGGTGATAATGACCAACTCTCTGCATATATAGCAAAAGATATGCAAGCAGATATGCTTATCATTCTTTCAGATATTGATGCATATTATGATAGTGATCCAAGAAAAAATCCAGATGCAAAACCATTAAAAGTCGTGCAAAAAATTGACGCAAGTGAGTTGCAAAAAGAGGTAACGCCTAACAATGTTTTTGCTACAGGTGGTATAGTTACAAAGCTCAAAGCTGCCCAGTATCTCTTAGATGAAAATATTGATACTTTTCTTGCTAGTGGATTTGACTTGAGTGATGTGAGAAGTTACATGCTTGCAGGCATACACAAGGGTGGCACACTCTTTACATGTAAAGGTTAAATATGAAAAATGTAATATTTATGGGTACTCCTGAGTATGCACAAAAGATTCTTCTTAGGCTTATAAAAACAGATGACATCAATGTTGTTGCTGTATATACACAACCAGACAAGCCGGTTGGGCGTAAGAAAATTCTTACACCACCTCCTGTAAAACTGACAGCACAAGAGTATCATATTCCAGTATATCAGCCACAAAAGCTTCGAGACGAAACAGTAGTAGAAGAGCTTTTAAATATTGCATGTGATTATATAGTGGTTGCAGCCTATGGACAGATACTGCCTCGTAAAATTTTAGATCATGCGCCCTGTATTAATCTTCATGCTTCTATATTACCACAATATCGTGGAGCAAGTCCAATTCAACAAACCTTGCTCAATGGTGATAAAGTAACAGGTGTGACTGCCATGCTTATGCAAGAGGGACTTGATACGGGTGATATTTTAAAAATTGAAACAGTTCCTGTAGCAGAAGATACTATGGCTACAGAGTTGTTTAGACAATTAACAGAGCTTGCGGCGGATCTTACAGTAGATGTAGTGCGTAACTTTGAAAAATATAGACCAGTGCAACAAAATGAAGCAGAGGCTACACATTGTAAAAAAATTACAAAAGCAGATGGTGAAATAGAATTAAACAATGCCGTAGAAGTATATAACAAATATCGTGCATTTACACCTTGGCCTAGCATCTATCTCTCAAGTGGATTAAAACTAAAGAAGCTAAAACTTGAAGATAAAAATACGCAAAACGCAGAAGCAGGTAAAATTGTGACAATTGATAAAGATAGCATTGTTGTTACATGTAAAGAGGGTTCTTTGCGTATATATAGAGTACAACCAGAATCAAAAAAAGAGATGGATGTGCTTTCCTATATCAATGGAAAAAGACTCACAATTGAAGATACTTTACTTTAAAACACTCTCTTCAACACAACTCTATTTAAAAGAGCAGTTGCAAAGTCAAAAGCTTACTCCTCCTGTTGCAATTGTTGCTGACAGACAGACACAGGGAATTGGCAGTAGAGAAAATGAGTGGACTTCACAAGAGGGTAATCTTTTTTTATCATTTGCAATAAAGAGAGATAAGCTAGTAAAAGATTTGCCCCTAGAATCAGTATCTATCTATTTCTCTTATCTTTTAAAAGAGACATTATGTGAATTTGGCTCGAAAGTTTTTTTGAAATGGCCAAATGATTTTTATATTGGTAAAAAAAAGATAGGTGGAATGATCACAAATATGGTAGCAGATACCCTTATTTGTGGTGTTGGTATTAATCTTATTACGGCACCAGAAGGATTTGGATCACTAGATATAATAATAGGAAGAGAAGTAGTAATAGAAAACTATTTTAAAAAATTAGAAAAAAAAGTTTTATGGAAGCAAGTTTTTAGCAAATATAAGTTAGAATTTGCCAATAGCAAAGAGTTTTTTACACATAGTAATGGAAAAAGAATATCACTTGAGTCCTCTATACTTGAGAGTGATGGCAGTTTAAATATTAATGGTGAAAGGATATATAGCAGGCGATGAGTGAAGTAATAGTAATTGCAAATCAAAAGGGTGGAGTGGGAAAAACCACTACTGCTGTAAACTTGGCAGCTTCACTGGCTGTTGCAGAAAAAAAAGTGCTTTTGATTGACTCTGATCCGCAGGCTAATGCCACGACATCGCTGGGCTTTCACAGGAATGATTATGAGTTTAACATTTATCATGTACTTATTGGAACAAAAAAGCTTAAAGAGATTATATTAAAATCAGACTTGCCAACACTGCATTTAGTACCATCAAACATTGGGCTTGTTGGTATAGAAAAAGAGTATTATGATGCAGATAAGGCAAAAGGGCGTGAGCTTGTTTTAAAAAATGCAATTGCAAATATCAAAAAAGATTATGATTATATTATAATAGATTCTCCTCCTGCGCTTGGACCTATGACTATTAATGCACTCTCAGCAGCTAACTCGGTCATTATTCCTATTCAGTGCGAATTTTTTGCACTGGAGGGTTTGGCACAACTGTTAAATACGGTAAAGCTAGTGCGAAAATCTATTAATCCAAAACTGGCTGTGAAAGGGTTTTTACCAACAATGTTTTCATCACAAAATAATCTATCTAAACAAGTTTTTGCAGATTTGCGTCAGCATTTTAAGGGCAAACTCTTTAAAGATGCAGCAGACAAATATATTGTAGTACCGCGTAATGTAAAACTAGCAGAGTCTCCCTCTTTTGGAAAACCGGCAATCTTGTATGATGTCAAATCAAGCGGTTCTATTGCATATCAAAATTTAGCACAAGCGATAATAAAATAATGAAGTCACAAAAGTTAGGTAGAGGGCTAGATGCGCTTCTTGGAGAGATAGATGAGGCATATGAAAATGAAGGTTCACAAAACGATGCTGTTTTGGAAATCCCTTTAAAAGATATACGTCCTAATCCATTTCAACCAAGAAAATCATTTGATGAAGAGGCTCTTTTAGAACTTGCAGAATCTATAAAAAGTGATGGACTTATTCAGCCAATAGTTGTGAGTGAAGATATAGATGGTTATGTCTTAATCGCTGGTGAGAGACGTCTGCGTGCATCAAAATTAGCAAAACTCAAAGAGATACGAGCTGTAGTTCTTAACTCTGATGAGCAAAAAATGAGACAGTTTGCTCTTATAGAAAATATTCAAAGAGAAGAGCTTAATGCTGTTGAGTTGGCAGAGGCCTATGCAGAACTCATTAAGCTCCATGATATAACGCATGATGAACTCTCTAATATTATTCACAAAAGTAGAGCACACATAACCAATACTTTACGTCTATTGCAACTTTCACCAAAAACACAAAAAGCTTTGGTAGATAAAAAAATTTCTGCTGGACATGCAAAAGTTATGGTTGGCTTAGATGAAAAAGATCAACAGCTGATTTTGAACTCAATAGTCGGTCAAAAGTTAAGTGTTCGTGAAGTAGAAACAATGATAAAGTCTATGAGAAATAGAGATGTGCAAACAGATACTTCTACAAAAGAGAGACAAAACAGTTATGATTTTTCGCAACTCAAAGAAACACTCAATGATTTAGGATTAGATGCAAAGAGTGCAAAAAATAAAATAACTATTAATTTTGCATCGCAAGAAGAAATTGATATATTCGTGTCACAATTTAGAAATTAATAGATCAAATGGCAAATTTATACCTTCATTTAACTATCGTTTCAATTTTATCATAGTATAATCACGCAACTTTTAGGAGGTGCTATGTTAGATATAAATCCAATACTACTTTTGGCTACATTTGTTGTATTTGTTTCCCTTATAGCCGTTTTAAATAGTTTACTTTATAATCCATTACTTTCTTTTATGAAAAAGCGTGATGATGACATTAAAAAAGACCTTGAAAAAGTAGGTTCAAATGACAATGAAATCAATGAGCTTCAAGCAAAAGCGGAGTCAATAATTATGAATGCTAAACTAGAAGCTGCGGCCCTAAGAGAAAAAGTTATCGCGGATGCTAAGGAATTAGCTGAGAGTAAGTTAGAATCAAAACGTGCTGAACTCGCGGCAGAATATTTAGATTTTGAGCAATCACTTGCAAAGTCTAAAGATAAGTTGACTTCTGACTTAATGTCACAAGTTCCGGTGTTTAAAGAAGCTATTAAAGCTAAATTTAGTCAATTATAAGGGTGTGATGTGAGTAGAATTTTAGTATTAGTGCTAATGATATCAACTTATGCATTAGCATCTGAGCATGAGCATGCAGGTACAGATATAGTGCAAAGAACTGTAAACTTCTTGTTGTTCGCTGGGCTTGTTTGGTATCTAGTAGGGGAACCTGTAAAGAATTTCTTTGCATCAAGAAGTCAGGCAATCGCTGATGAATTGAAAAAGGTTCAAGAAAAACTGAATGAATCAATTGCTCTTAAAAAAGAAGCGTTGGCAAAGATTTCTGAAGCTGAAAAGTTTGCAGAAGAGTTAGCAGTCATTTCTAAAAAAGAGAATAAGATTTTGAATGACGCTATTATTGCACAAGCAGAGAGTGATATAGAAGTGATGGTGAAAAAATTTGCTCTTAAAAAAGAGTTTGAAGAGAAAAAGATGATTCGCAGTGTAGTTGAGGATGTCATAAAAGAGACATTGAAACAAAGCAGTGATAGTTTTGATAGAGAAACTATGGCTAATATCATTTTGAAAAAGGTTGCCTAAATGGAAGAGCTGATTGCAAAAAGATATATAAAAGCTTTGAGTATGGGTTCTGATGTAGCATCTATGCAAAATATCACAACACTGTTTTCTGCCTTGGCAGAGTCATTTAAAAATGACAAATTTGTGAGTATTATTGCTAACCCAAGTGTAAAAGCAGAAGAAAAAGCAAACATTTTATTAGATGTAGTAAAAACTGCAAACTCTGATAAAGTAAATAATTTAATCAAACTATTAGTAGATAATAGACGTATCAATATCATTCCTGCAATGGCGCAAGAATTAAAACATGATTTGGCAAAAGCTACTAAGACTTATGAGGGTGTTATCTATAGTGATGCTGATATCGATTCAAAAGTTATAGAAGAGTTAAGTGCCGGTTTAAGTAGAAAATACGATGCAA
>DQUE01000087.1 GCA_015662405.1 Sulfurimonas autotrophica
CCACGTATAAAAGTAAAAGATCCACTGGCTCAAGCTTTAGGAGCTTTTAAAAATGGTGAGTATGAGATAACATATCTAGAAGTGGTAAAAGCCGCTGGACACTCTTGCCCGAGTGTTGCCGGTGCCTATATTATGGCAAGAGAGAGTAAAAAGAATTTTTGAAAATATTGACAAAGTCATAGAAGTAAGAGTGCTTTAAAAGCACACAATTTACTTCAATACTAAATCTGGAAAATATGTATTGAGTATAACTGCTGTTGAAGCAGTGAGCTTTTTTATCAGTTTATCAAATTTATCTTCTTGGTTCCATACAGGATGTGCTACACCACTGAGTAGAACCAACTCATTTTTTGCATCATACTCAACACCGACTTGATCAATAAGACCGACTTTTTTTGCTTGTGCTGCTGTAAAGATATGTGCATTTGCATAAGTATCTCTTTTTTGAAAGTCGAGTTTTCGAGCATCTGCGACATCTTTTGTAAACATATCATATGTTCCTTGTATGACTTTATTGAGCTCAGCTACTTCATACTTTTTCCATGGTCTATTCGGTGTGCCAACTTGCTTATAGAGTCCAGCTTTAACGACTTGTGTTTTTACTCCAATTTTGTTCATTATGCCGCTTAAATCTGCACCTTGCATAATGACACCGATACTGCCTATCATGCTACCAGGATTAGCTATGATCTTATCAGCCCAAATACTAGCATAATAGCTTCCACTTGCCATGACTCCTTTTGCATAGGCAACAACAGGTTTTTTCTCTTTGAGTCTTTTGATGGCATAAGCAATCTCTATAGATGGTGATACAGCGCCACCGGGAGAATTAACACTTAAAAGTACACCTTTTATAGCATTATTGTCAGCCACTGCATCGATCTTTTTTACAATTTCACTCGCATCCATAATAGGACCGCTGAGATTGATTTTTTCTAAATTATGCTTCGTAAACTCCTTTTCACTTGCTGGTGCAAAGAGTAAAACTAAAATCAACACAAAAAGCATTGCTTTAAAGTGATTTTGTATATAACTCATTGTTGCAGTGATAGGAGTAAAGATTTTTTTTATAAATTCCATTTATTTATTTCCTTTTACAAGTTTTCCATTAATAAAAACTTTTGAGATATTATAGCGATGCAGTATTAAATGAATGGCTAACTCTTCGTTTGGCTTAGTATCTAAATCTAAAACAAGCATATCTGCATTTTTTTTCTCTTTTATCTCTCCTGTGTTTAAACCAAGTGCTTGAGCCGCTCTCACAGTTACTCCCTCTATAAGCTGTTTTGCAAAATCAAGCAGTGGTGCATCACTGTGCATAAAAAGAGAAATTTTCATCTCTTCAAACAAATCAAGCTTATAGTTTGAGCTTAATCCGTCTGTAGCAACAATCCAAGGGATGTTTTTTTCATTTAATCTCTTAATATTGAGGGTAGGATTGCCTAAAAGTCTATTAGAGATTGGGCAGTGAATTATTGTATGTTTTTGCTGTGCAATATGTTCTAGCTCTTCATCATTTGTTTGTACGGCATGTGTGAAAAGTGTTTCATAGTCATCAAAATAACTTAAAAACTCTTTCGCATCACTAACACTTCTGTTTTGTTGCAGAAGTGTTTGAAAAAACTCTTTAAATGCTCCACTGCTTGAATCAAGCCAGTTGCGTTCAGCTTCACTCTCCATAAAATGCGCAGTAAGTTTTAAGTTTTCATTTTTGACAATCTCAAGTGCTTTTCGAATAAGTACAGGGTGAACAGAGTAGGGTGAATGAATAGCTACTGCTGGAAAAAAACCCTCTCTTTGGATCGATTTTGAGCTATCAAGACGTGCAAGAAAATCACTAAAAAGGGCATCTGCCATACCAGCTTGTGAACCAATAAGTTCATTAAAAAATACAACATTTTGTTTTGCATCAACACAAGCTTCTAAATCTAAGCCATGTGAACTTATAGCACCAAAAGTTGTAATACCACTTGCAAGCATAGTATCAATGGCTCTGCTCATACAGGCAAGATCACAGCCACTTATAAGCTCTTCACGATTTTCTATAACGCTGTAGAGCCAGTTGATAAAATCACCATAGCTTAGTTGATTTTTATTTGCAGAAAACTCTACATGTACATGCGCATTTATAAGTCCTGGCATTACTAAAGAGTTTTTTTGTAGTTGTATGATTTTTGCTTGAGGGAACCGCTTGTGCAATACATCAAATGAGTCGATGGCATGAATTATTTTATCAAATGCAATTGCCTTGCCTGTGAGCAATAGATCAGGTGTAAGTATGTAATCTGGTTTGAGTATAGTCATGTTTTTTCTTTTTTAATAAAATTATACTTAATTTCAAAGGAAAAAAAGATAAAACTCGATTTACTATGACCAAAATTTTTTGGATAGAACAAATGCTCAGTTTCCATGTAATGAAACTTTTTTTTAATATTAGTTTAGCTAAAATAGCTCCTTAGAAGAAAAATTCATATAAAAGGGTAAAAATGAAAATAGTAGTCATTCAAGGTCCAAATTTAAATATGCTAGGTATTCGTGAACAAAATATTTATGGTCCGATGAAATTAGAACAAATCCATACTCAGATGAAAGAGGTAGCAACACAAAACGGTGTTGAAATAGAGTTTTTTCAAAGTAATCTCGAGGGTGAAATTGTTGATAAGATTCAAGAGTGTTACGGTGAAGCACAGGGGCTTATTATAAATGCTGCTGCATATACGCACACATCAATCGCAATTCGTGATGCAATCGCTGCTGTTAGTTTACCTACTATAGAGGTGCATATTAGCAATATTCACAGACGTGAAGATTTTAGACAAAAGAATATGATTGCACCAGTTTGTACATCATCTGTTGTGGGCTTTGGACCATTTGGTTATCATTTAGCTATGATGGGTATGTTGCAAATTTTTAATGAAATTAAAGCTGCTCAAGAGGCTCAGGCACAAGCACAACAAAAGGCATAAGCTTTCCATGTATAGAAAACGCAAGATTAGTGAAGAATTACTCTCTTTTTACAGCTTGCATTTTCCATATACAGCTTCACATAAAGGGAAGCATAGATATGAAGTAGTTGTTGGTATTGGTGGAAATGTGGGAGATGTTCGTCGCCGGTTTGAACATCTTTTTACAGTTTTGCGTAAAGAGAGAAGAGTGTCATTAGTAAAAACATCGTTGATTTTGAAAAATCCTCCTTTTGGTTATACTAAACAGGATGATTTTTTTAATTCAATAGTAGTTTTAAAAACTTCCATGCAACCAAAAGTTTTTTTACGATATTTACTAAGACTAGAAAAAAGATTTGGCAGAAAAAGAATTTTTGCAAATGCACCAAGGACATTAGATTTGGATATTATATTTTTTGATAATCGCAAAATAGATACAAAAGATTTAATTGTGCCCCACCCTAATTACACACAGAGAGAAAGTGTACTTATTCCCTTAAAAGGGGTTGGCATATGAAAATATTAACATTTACAGGGCATACTCCCTCCGAAGCACTAAAAAAAGCAAAAATGGAAATTGGGGATGAGGGTATGCTCATTGAAACAAGAGAAATTCAGAAAAAAGCATTAGGTAGAGAAGCGCTCTATGAGATAGTAATTGGAATTGATGAAGATAAGGTTTCTTCTACTTATAAAAAAGTAAAAAAACCACTTTCAAAACAAAAACCGCTCAAAGAAGAGAGTCAGGAGATACTTTTTGATATCTCGAATGCTGCAAAACAAATTTCCAAAATTTCAAATGTTACTGATCCTTTAGAGGATTTATATAAGCCAACATCATCACAATCTGCACCACCAGTAGAGCCAAAAGAGTTAAAAGAGATAAAGTCTGAGATAAATAAATTAACAGATAAAGTAAAAATTATACAAAATATGTTTTGGAATGAAAAATCACCAAATCTTTCGAGCCAAATTCCACCGGAGTTTGCTGAAATATATCGTCTTGCATCACAAAGTGGAATAAATAAAGAGCATTTAGATGCGCTTATGCAGGTTACACTAGAACATATGCCATTAAAAATGCGTGAAAATTCATCAACAGTAAAAAGATATTTTCAAACGATACTCAGAAAAATGGTACCGATTCGAAGAGAAGCGACTCCTAGCATAGGAACAAAAAAGGTGATAATGCTTGTTGGACCAACAGGAGTAGGAAAAACGACTTCTATTGCAAAACTTGCAGCAAGGTACTCTTTTTTAATGGAAAAAAAGTATAAAGTAGGGTTAGTCGTACTTGATACCTATCGTATAGGTGCAGTTGAACAATTAATGCAGTATGCAAGAATGATGAAATTAGGAATTGAGACAGTTGTGGATCCTCCTGAGTTTTCCAATGCTTTAGAGTCATTGAAGTATTGTGACTATATATTGATTGATACCATGGGTTCTAGTCCTTATGATAGAGTAAAAATAGAAAAAATTTATGAATGTCTTAATGCGAATAGTAGCGGATATAATGTAGATGTAGTCCTTGTCATGCCAAGTTCAATCAAATATGAAGATTTAAAAGTGACTTATGATAATTTTTCGACTTTGGGTGTTGATACATTAATGTTTACGAAATTAGATGAAACTATGGGGTTTGGGAATATTTTTTCATTAGCATATGAAACGAAAAAGCCAATAAGCTATTTTTCAGTTGGACAAGAAGTTCCTGAGGATTTAGTTTGCGCAAGTAGTGATTTTTTAATTGAGTGCCTTCTTAACGGCTTTAACAGGAGTAAAGTATGATTGGTAATCAAGCACAAAAGCTTGAAGAGCTCGTTGCCTCAAGTGTACAAAAGAAAAAAGCAAAGAAAACACGATTTATAGCTGTAACAAGTGGAAAAGGTGGAGTAGGCAAGAGTACTATTAGTTCAAATCTTGCATATGGTTTATCTGAGCAAGGCTTAAATGTTGGTATATTTGATGCAGATATTGGATTGGCAAATTTAGATGTTATGTTCAATGTTAAAATAAAAAAAAATATACTGCATGTTTTAAAAGGTGAAGCAACAGTTTCTGATATTTTAATTCCAATTACTCGTAATCTTATTTTGATTCCAGGTGAGAGTGGTGATGAAATATTAAAATACTCAGATATGGCTTTATTTGAGAGATTTATGCAAGAAGCCAAAGTGCTAGATAAATTAGATGTGATGATCATAGACACAGGTGCAGGAATAGGGGAACATATTCAGATGTTCTTACAAGCAGCAGATGATGTAATCGTTGTAACTGTTCCAGACCCTGCCGCTATTACAGATGCCTATGCAACAATAAAAACTATCGCAACGCTTAGAAATGATGTTTTTATGATAATGAATCAAGTGAAAAATGAAAAAGAGGCTCTTGGAGTTTTTCAAAAGATTAAAAAAGTAGCAAATACTAATATAGGTTCTGAATTGGACTTACAGCTGATAGGAAAGATTAATGATGATAGTAAAGTTGCTTCCTCTGTGAAGCAACGTGCACTCTTTAAAATTTTGCATCCTGGATCACAGCCGAGTAAGGATATAGATGCAATTGTTGTTAAAATTATACAAAAACTGGAACGTAATATGCTAGTTACATCCAATGAAAGTGGATTAGCCGGTTTGTTTAAGAGATTAATGGATCATTTTTAAGTCTGATTTTGAGGTATGTATGCTTGGTGAAAATTTTGTCTATTTTTTTACTGTTCAAGGATTCTTTGTAGGAATTATTTTTGGTGTATTGAAATCCTTTAACGCTGAAGGACTTTTGATTTACACCTTTTGTATTACTATTTTCTTTTACCTTTTTTCACATGTGATTATTGCGTTTTACTATAAAACGATAACCGCTAAAGCTTATAATTTTCCAAAAGAAATTCATGAAGCTGAGTTGGATATTTTTGTTAAAGAGATAACTAAGAGAGAGAAGCTAATCGATTCGGCAAGTAAGATTACCGATGCTGCTATAAAAATGAATACCGAAGATACCGCTGGACAGAAGTTATGAGAAAAAATGCCTATATTCAGGATTTAAAACACAAAGAAGATGAGTTGGCAATTCAGTATCTTCCTGCAGTAAAAGCGATGGCATTTCGATTAAAGGGGCGGCTTCCTAGTTCAGTTGATTTGAGCGATCTCTTTGCTATAGGCACAGAAGAACTTATAAAGTTAGCAAGAAGATATGATGAAAAACTCAATGACTCTTTTTGGGGCTATGCAAAAAAGAGAGTTTATGGTGCAATGCTTGATTACTTAAGAAGTTTAGATATTTTAAGTCGAGCGAGTCGTAAACTTGTCAAAGCAATAGACCATGCGATAGAAGAATACATGGTGACACATGATGAAGAGCCAAGTGATGAGGAGCTTGCGCAGATACTACACGAGAGTGTTGAAAAAATTCATGATGCACGTATTGCATCAAGTATTTATACTGTAATGCCTCTGCATGATCAATTACAGATTGGAGATGAAGGTGCAACACTTGTTCAAATCGAAAAAGAAGAGTTAATTGCAGTTATAAAAAAAGTACTCTCTTCGTATAAGGAGAGAGAACAGATGATAATTCAGCTATACTACTTTGAAGAGTTGACTTTAAAAGAAATTAGTACTATTTTGGATATTACAGAGTCACGTATTTCACAAATTCATAAATCAGTGATTCAAAAAATTAAAGAGAGTATAGGAGCATAATATGGCAGATATACTATCGCAAGAAGAGATTGATGCTCTTTTGGATGTTGTTGAAGATGAGGGTGATAATGTCTTAGAAAATGATGAAGAGAATTTACTGCCACAAAGACAGGTAACTCTTTATGACTTTAAACGTCCAAATAGGGTTTCAAAAGAACAACTTCGTGCCTTTCGTGGGGTTCATGATAAAATGGCAAGAAGTTTGGCTTCACAAATATCTTCTATAATGCGATCTATTGTTGAAATACAACTTCACTCTGTGGATCAGATGACTTATGGAGAATTTTTGATGAGTCTGCCAAACCCTACAAGTTTTAATGTCTTTTCAGTAAAGCCACTAGAGGGAAGTGGTATTATAGAGATTAATCCATCTATTGCATTTCCGATGCTTGATAGACTGCTTGGTGGAAAAGGCGAACCTTTTGAAGCAAGTCGTGAGTTTTCAGATATAGAATTGAGTCTCTTTGAGACTATTCTTCGTGTTATGATGAGTACACTTAAAGAGGCTTGGGCACCGGTTATGGAGATATACCCAACTGTTGAATCAAAAGAGTCTTCTCCTAATGTTGTTCAAATTGTTGCACAAAATGAAATTGTTGTGATGGTAGTTATGGAGATTATTATAGGGCATAGCTCAGGAATGATGAATATTTGTTACCCTGTTATCTCCTTAGAGCCAGTATTGCCAAAATTAGCAAGTCGTGATTTAATGCTTAATGAAACCAGTTCCAAAAAAAGTAGAAATATGGAGTTAAAAGTTCTTCTTGGTGGTGCAAAAGTAAATGTAGAAGCTAATTTAGGTGATGCAGATTTAACTATGCATGATATACTAGAGCTTAAAGTAGGTGATGTTGTGAGACTCTCAAGTGTTGCTGATGATATTGTTACTGTCTCTGTAGATGGAAAAGAGAGGTTTCGTGGAGAGATAGGTTTGAGAAGATTTAGAAAATCTATTAGTATTACTGAAATAATTGAAACAGAAAAAGATACAGTAAAAAGGGCTTTAGAAAATTTAGAAAAACAAAGACATGAAAAAATTTCTGGGGTAAAAGATATAATACATGAAGATGATGAAGCATATGAAAATGAGGAGTAAAAAATGAGTGATTTTATAAAACTCTTTGAAGATGAAACAGTTGGTACTATTGAAGCACTCATTGGAACTGCTCCGAGTTTAGAATTACAAGAAGAACAAGAACTAAGTATTATTTCTACTATTGTTCCTCCTATTGTTTTAGTAAAAATTAAAGTGAGTGGAGATGTTGACGCAGAAGCTATAATAGCTTTACCACCAAATTTAGCAGCTTCTTTGTCTGATATGATGATGGGAGAAGAGACAAGTGATAGAGAAGAGGTTAGTGAAGATGATATAGATGCAACAAAAGAGATTGTGTCTAATATTTTTGGAGCGATTAGTAATACGCTTTCTGCCCAAAAAGAACTCCCTGTTCTCTCTTTTAGTATTGAAAGTATAGAGTTGATTGGAGATTCAGAGGAGGTAAGCTTAGAAGCATTCAGCAGAATGTATGTGTATAAATTTCATTTGGGCTCTATTCGTTCATCATTAATGTTTATTATAGATGAAAAATTAAAAAACAGACTGTTTCCTTCAGATATGACTAATAAGGATTCAGCAGTCGAGGAAAATATAACGGCTACATCGGACCAAACAAGATCAAATTGCGAAGAAGATCTTAGCCTTAGTAGTGAAGAGATGAAAAATATTGCTCTTATTATGGACGTAAAACTTCCTGTGAGAGTAAGAATTGGAAAAAAAAGAATGTTACTCAAAGATGTACTTAACATGGATATTGGTTCAGTTATCGAACTCAATCAACTTGCAAATGATCCATTAGAGATTTTAGTGGATAATCATGTCATAGCACAAGGTGAAGTAGTTATTGTTGATGGTAATTTTGGTATTCAAGTAACAACTATAGGTACAAAAAAAGAGAGATTAAATCAGCTTAAGGGTTAAGAAGAGAGTTTGAGAAAATTATGAAAAAAAAAGTTTTAGTAGGGATGAGTGGAGGAGTAGACTCAACTATTACTTCATTATTGTTAAAAGAACAAGGCTATGAAGTAGAAGGCTTATACATGAAACTTCATTCTAAACCGGGATATCACGAAATTCATCAAGTGCGTGCGCAAAAAGCAGCTGATTTTGTCGGTATTAAGTTACATGTATTGGATTTACAAAAGACCTTTCATGAAAAAGTATTTCAACCATTTATAGATACATATGCAGAAGGAAAAACACCAAACCCTTGTGCGTTGTGTAATAGAGATTTGAAATTTGGAGAGATGATAAAATTTGCTGATGAAATTGGTGCCAAGTATTTGGCAACTGGGCATTACATTAAAACGGATGGAAAATATTTGTACTCTGCTGATGATGATACAAAAGATCAAAGTTACTTTCTGTTTTATATAAATAGAGAGATTTTACCGCGGTTAAAATTTCCTTTGGGAGAGCGGCATAAAAAAGAGATAAAAGAGTTAGCAGCATCCATAAAAGGGTTAGAATCTTTTTCATCACAAGCAGAATCAAGTGAAATTTGTTTTGTTGAAACTACCTATACAAATTTATTAAAAGATTATGTAGAAGTTGATCAAGTAGGAGAAGTTTTAGATAAAGCAGGAAATGTTGTTGGTGAGCATAAAGGATATATGCATTATACAATTGGTAAACGTAAAGGTTTTACAGTACATGGTGCACATGAACCGCATTTCGTTTTATCTATAGATCCAAAGAAAAACCAAATAGTAGTTGGGAAAAAAGAAGATTTAGCTTGCTTTGATGTAAAGCTAAATAATTTGAATATGTTTGATGAGAGAAAAGAGTTTGATACAACAGTTAAATTGCGATACAGAACAAAGGCAGTTAAGTGCCATGTAAAGATAGAAGGAGATGAAGCTTATTTAAAGCTTAAAGAGAGTGTCTTTGGTGTAGCAGTTGGACAAGCAGCTGTATTTTATGATGATGATAAACTAATCGGCGGTGGCTGGATTATGAAACCCTAGCTACAACAAATAAACATAAAAAGTAACAAATTAAAAAAAAATCATAAATTTCATCTAATTTCCCTCACCACTTAAGCATCTTCTAAGCAACACTCCCCTATAATTCCCATCCACAAACGGAAACGACCTTCAGAGTTTGAAGAGAGAAAG
>DQUE01000093.1 GCA_015662405.1 Sulfurimonas autotrophica
GGTTGATTAAACTTCAGGTCTTTGGAGTAGCCACTCTTTCTTATAGCATCCTCACCCTAATGCTCTAAAAGCGATTTTTAAAACAGTGCCTCCACAATGTGTAAAAATACAATCCTAAAAGTTATCTCTTTCTAGCCCAGCGTGCAAAAAATCGTGCTGGGTTGATGGTTTTGCTGATTTCTTTGCCATGTAGAATATACTCTGTTAAAATTTTTGCCAAATATGGTGCTAAAACAAAACCATACCCGCCACTTCCATTTATCATAGTAAGTTTTGGATAATAGACATACTCTCTAAAATCAGGCTTCTTTACATACAAAGAATCTTTACATGTAAGCAGTGTTTCGTTAGAGAGTACCAAAGAACCAACCATTGGCAAATAATCAAAAGAACCCGAACGCAATCCTGTATAATCTTGTATAACTTTTACATTTTCAAGATGCATTGTTTGCGTAGCTTTTTTTAACAACTCTACTCTCCCCTGCTCTATATCATAAGGCTCTTTGGTTTTTTCAGGATGATAATGCACATTATGTGTAGCTCCTATGGCAAGTATACCATCATTAGATGGGGAGAGTGAAACATATTGATGCACAGAAGAGGGATTTTTTGTTGTTGTGGTGATATCTATGCGATGCCCCCAAATAGCGCGAATCTGAATATAAGGCTCTTCTATGAGCATATCATAAGCACCTGTAGCCAAAACTACATTTTTTGCACTATAAGTCTCATTGATAACCCAGTAGTCATCATTAAAAATGAGTCTCTCTACTTTTTCTTTTACAAATTGAGCACCGCAGGACATAGCATGACATACTCGTTTTGCATCAATAACTCCTGCCTCAAGAGAGATACTTTCTCTTTTTTTTGCCTCTTGAGTTAAGAGTTGTTCTAAATCTTTGGGTATTTTTTTAAGCTTCAAGGTTGTCTTTTGTTTATATACATGTAAAGCTTCATCATCTGCTTCATCTTTTGCAATATGTGTCAGTGTCGCTTTTGTAAAGCATAAAGGGAAATTTTTCTCATAAAAATCACAAGAGTAAACGAAGGCTTCATGGAGCAGTTCTTTGAGTTCTCCTGCTTTAGAAAACTTAGGAGATATAAAAGCACCCGCAGCTCCACTTCCACCACTTGCAATACCCTCTTTGTCAAAAAGAATAACACGCTTACCCTCTTTCATGAATTCATACGCCACGCTGCAACCATTGATACCAGCACCAATAATAGCTACATCATACATATAAATCCATCAAAAACAGCATTATAATTTTTTTTATATACTCACCTCTTTAATATCTGCAATCTTAAAGATACTTTTATAGATAGATCCTACAAGTGCTTTACGGTTATTTTTCACTTTTTCATCTTCTACATTTACCATAACACTCTCAAAAAAAGCATCAAGTTCAGGTTTGAGTCCTAAAAGAGCATCAAGCTCCTCTTCGTAACTCTCATACTCTTTTGCAGTCACCTCTTTATATCTTTTATAGAGTATTTTTTCTGCTTCTTCTGTGAGCAGATGCTCATCTACATCTAATGTAGTGTTGCGATCAATCTCTTTGGTTATATTTGCCACACGTTTAAATGTAGAGGAGACCTCATCAAAACCTTCAGAATTTACAAGCGTGCTTAGTGCCTCTATTTTACGACCAATTGCTAAAAGTTCTCTCTCTCCTGATGCTAGGACTGCTTCAATAATAGAAGGATTTACTTTATAAAATCTTCTAATACGCTCTAAAATAAAATTTTCAAGTTTTTCCAAATCAATAGTGTCATAGTTTTTAGCAAGCTCTTTGAGAGTTTTTACTATATCAAATGCAAAGCCATACTCATTAACAATACGAATAATCCCATTTACAGCGCGACGCAGAGCAAATGGATCACGAGAGCCTGTTGGAATCTCATTGACACTAAAGAGTCCAAGCAGTGTATCAAGCTTTATACTCATCGCAACTATGGCACTCAAAGGTGTAGAAGGCAGTTGGCTCTCTTCACCTTCAGGAAGATACTGCTCTTTTATAGCAAGTGCTACAGCATCACTCTCCCCTGCCTCTTTTGCATAGTAGTACCCCATAACTCCTTGAAGTTCTGTAAACTCATACACCATCTCACTCATTAAGTCAGCTTTTGCAAGTTCTATGGCTCTTGTTAGATCTTCTTTTTTTACATCAGGTTTATAGATCTCATATAAAGTATTGGCAATTTTTGCTTCGCGTTTGATTTTATCAGCAACACTGCCAAGCCCTTTAAAAAAGGCAACTTTTTCAAGCCCTTTTGTGCTTAATCCATTTTTGAGATCATTCTCATAAAAGAAAAGAGCATCTGCTAAACGCGGACGAAGTACTCGCTCATTTCCTGCAATTACTTCTGAAAAATCATCCGTCAATGCATTAGAGACCACAACAAATCTATTGACAAGTTTACCATCTTGAAAGACTGGGAAGTAGCGTTGATGCTCTTTCATAGATGTAATGATAACTTCAGGAGGCAATCGCAAAAATGCTTCATCAAATGAACCAAGCAGAGCTGTCGGATTTTCAGTGATAGCAACAACTTCTGCAAGCAGTTCTTCATCAACTGCAACACTAACACTGTTTTCTTGTTCTATGGTTTTCATATCACTGAGAATTTTCTCCTCTCTTGCTTGTTGAAAGAGCGTCACACCACCATTTTTTAGTGTTTCAAAGTAATCTTTCGCACCTGTAATTGCTACAGGATTAAAGTTCGCTATACGATGAACACGCGTAGTTTTTGAAGAGTCTATACCATACATGTGCATAGGCACTAACATATCATCTAACTGCACATTTATCCATCGTATAGGACGAATAAAACTCTCATGCAGACTACCCCAACGCATAGATTTACCAAAGTCAAGTGATTGTAACCACGCAAGTATAATTTGAGGAAGGAGTTCTACTGAAGGTTTTCCTTTTACATCTTTTTTATAGTAAAGAACCTCTTTGCCACCTTTTTCTGTTGTAGTAAGTGCTTCTAAGCTGACACCGCATTTACGGGCAAAACCCTCAGCCGCTTTTGTGGGCTTACCATCTTTATATGCAACTGCCAAAGGAGCACCAAAAAACTCCTCTACAC
>DQUE01000104.1 GCA_015662405.1 Sulfurimonas autotrophica
ATCTAGTTTCCGTTGCTTCTACTGGACCTTTTCCATCAATTGGATCTCCAAGAGAATTAACAACACGACCTATTAGTGCATCACCGACAGGAACACGAAGTAGTCTTCCTAATCTTTTAACTGAAGTACCTTCTTTAATGCCTTTTGAAGAACCCAAAACAACGATACCAACACTTGACTCTTCTAAGTTAAGTGCCATTCCTCTTTCACCATTTTCAAACTCAACCATTTCACCGGCCATTACATTGTTTAGTCCATAAACATTTGCAACACCATCTGCTGCTGAAATAACTTTACCAGTCTCTTCAACATCAACATTAAGCTCAAAATTATCAATACGCTCTTTTATTATTGAACTTATTTCGTCAGCTTTCATTTTTGCTCCCACGAACTGCTCCTTTGCTTTTTATTTTACTTTCTTCTTTAATTTGAGCAAAGCCCAAATTAAATTCATCCCACTAAAGCTACAACTTACGTTGAGAACTTTTATGAATTTTCTTAATAATTTTTTAGATTGCTTTTAAAATATGCTCTACCATTTGAGATTTTAGTCTGTCTAGTGAAAAACTAACTTCAACACCCAAATCATCTAGCTGAATTTTAATACCCGGATAATCGCTAACTTGTGCTTTTAACTTGATATTTGCACTAAATTTCTTACTAAAATTCTCTTCTAATTTAGTAATTTGCTCTTTGCTAATTTCAAAGTTACTTATAACTTCACCTTCATAAGAGTTACTCTTAAGTGAAATTTGGTACTTTAATTCTTTTGCTATTGTTGGGATTAATGTTAAACGATCATTTGTTGCCAACAACTTTATAAAGTTAATTACTTTCCCTTCACTTTTTTCTAACAAAGATAGAACAAATTTTTCTTTCTTCTCGCTGCTTAGATCAGGAGAGAGTACAATGTTATTAAATTTTATAGAAGCAAATGCACTTGAAATTTCATTTATAGATTTTTCAATTGAGTTTATCTCAGAGTCACTACAGCTCTTCATTAAAGCATTTACATACTTTTTAGCAATAATTCCCTTCATTATGCAACCTTCTTCATAACTATTTTCACGAGTTCTTCTTTATCAATAGAAATAGCATCTTTGTCAAACATCTCATCTAAAACGTTTGCAACAACATCGCGTGCCATTCTGCGTTTTTCGATTTGAGTCTTCTCTTTAAAGCCTTTTTCTAAATTTTGAAGTTCAACATCTGTATCATTAGTAACTTTTGCAAAAAGGAGTTGTGCTTCTTTCTTTGAAGTTTCTACCAAGGATAAAGCATTTGCTTTTGCCTCTTCAACTTTTGCTTGTGCAGCCTCTTTTGCAGCAACTGACTCTTTTACTTTAACTTGGATAGAATTTAACCTATCAGCGATACCTACTATTCTGCCCTTATATGCATCTTTAACAAGGTCTGCTAAAAGATAGTACATAATAGATGCAAATATAGCAAAGTTTATAACTCTTGGAACTATATCAGTTTCACCGCCACCGCCACCTGCCAACAATAGAGTTGGTGATAAAAGAAGTAACATATATCTTAATTTCATCCAGACCTCCTATATATTGCCAAGTTTTTGTTTGATGCTATCTCTAAAAAGAGGTATGTTTGCACTCAAACTCGCCTGAAACTCTGTTTTATCCGCTTCTAAGTCTTTCAAAAATAGGGTGTACTCTTCATCAAGTTCACTTTGTTTTTGTTCCACTTTTTTTGCGGCAATCTCTTTTGCCTCACTTAAAGCTGCTTCTCTAATTTTTCCCGCTTCTGCTTTCGCATTTAGAATAATTTGATCTGCCTCTTTGTAGTAAGCCTCAACATCACTGGTATTTTTACCTGCATTCTCCAAATCACGCTTTATAGAATCATTTCTGTTGTCAATAAACTCCAGAAGTGGTTTATAAAGTATCTTGTTGAGAAGTATCAACAAGGTGAAAAATACAAATCCAGTTACCAGCAAAAGTATTGGGCTAATGTCCAACATGTTTTTGCTCCTTTAACTAGTAATCACTACCTAATTTAGCTATAACCACAAAGCGATCATAACTAAAATTGTGCGGAGTTTAACATAAGTAAGTAAAAATCTTTATTAAACGGTGAGAAATTATCTGATTTTTTCTAAAAAATGGTTGATTGATTCATTATTTTCAAATTCTATTGTTATTACTTGAGCTTTTGTTTTAGTTTTTAAACCAAAACTCTTTAGTTTCTTTTCTAATGACTCAAATTTTAATGTATTGATTATCTTTTTTGGCTTTTTATTATCACTTATTTGTTCTGAATTTTTTAACTTTTTAATAAGTTGTTCTGTCTCTCTTACACTAAGTTTTTGACCAATTATAGTGTTAACTACTGTCTCTTCATCTTGTGGATTTAATCCAACTATAACTTTTGCATGTCCTTGAGAAAGTTTTCCTTCTACTAGAAAGTTTTTTGTTTTTTCCGTGAGTGAAAGTAATCTTAATGTATTTGTCATCTGTGTACGACTCTTTTTAATAATTTCAGAGAGTCCCTCTTGAGTTATACTATACTCTTCAATA
>DQUE01000131.1 GCA_015662405.1 Sulfurimonas autotrophica
AGCCAATCTATACCACTCCACCTCTTTAGTAGCAAACCAATTCCTACACCGAGTAAAACTGCCACAACTATAGAGATACCTAAAGAGAGCGTGTCTGCTGCTTCTACTATGGGTTTTATTCGTGGTTTTTGCTCTTCTTCATTACTCTTAGGCATTACTTATCTCCTCAAACACCTCTTCACTGGCTTGAATCGTATTTTCTATCATCTCATCTGTAATAGCAGTAGAGATAAATCCTGTTTCATATAAAGAGCAGGCAAAGTAATAGCCTTTATGTAACATTCCTGTATGAAATTTTGCAAAAAGTTCAGCATCGCTTTTTGTAGCATCACTAAAATTTTTCACAGGTTTTTCATTAAAGAAAAAGCCAAACATACTACCTCGTGTATCTATCTGCATCGGTATATCATATTTTGCTGCTGCATTTTGCATGCCCTCAACTAAGCGTTTTGCTCTCTCATTAAGTACACTAATGATTCTTACATTTTTTTTGAGTTTACTTAATGCTGCATAACCTGCTGCCATCGCAATAGGGTTTCCACTAAGTGTTCCTGCTTGATATACAGGGCCCTCTGGTGAGAGCATTGCCATAATTTCAGCACGCGCACCAAAAGCACCAACAGGCATACCCCCACCTATAACTTTTCCAAGTGTTAGCATATCAGGTTTTACTCCTGTAATGGATTCCACGCCATGCACACTAGCGCGAAACCCACTCATAACTTCATCAAACAAAAGCAGTGCACCATGCTCATCACAAATTTTACGAAGTGCATGTAAAAACTCTTTATCTGCCGGTACAAGTCCCATATTCCCAGCAATTGGCTCTATTATGACACAAGCGATATTGTCCGAATCGGCAAAACACTTTTTAACACTCTCTATATCGTTATATTCAGCCAAAAGTGTATGTTTCGTAAAATCAGCCGGAACACCTGGACTTGAAGGGTTACCAAAAGTTGCTGCACCACTTCCTGCCTCAACCAAAAGAGCATCACTATGTCCGTGATAACATCCGGTAAACTTGACTATATCATCTCTTCCTGTAAAGCCACGTGCTAGACGTATAGCACTCATAACGGCTTCTGTTCCACTACTTACAAATCGAACTTTGTCAATGGAATCAAAAAAACTCACTACAAGTTTTGCCAATTCCGTTTCAGCTAATGTTGGTGCCCCAAAGCTAAGTCCGTGTTTTACGGCATCTATAACAGCACTCTCTATAGTTTCATCACGATGACCAAAGAGTAAAGGCCCCCAACTTTGTACATAATCAATATATCTATTTCCATCTACATCTTTTAAGTAAGCACCCTCACCTTCTGTAATAAATATAGGTGTTGTTCCTACGCTTTTAAATGCACGTACAGGTGAGTCAACACCTCCTGGAATCAAAGTTTGTGCTTCTGTAAATGCTTTTTGTGATGCCTCTGTATTCATGTGTACCCTTATAATTCTATTTTTTTATAATTATAGCTAAGTACTATTAATATTGATTTGTTATAATCTCATAAATATATTAGGATTTTTTTTGAATAGATCTTCATTTGCTTTTTTCATCGCTTTAGTGCTTCATGGAATCATTTTTTTGCTTTTGTGGATAGTTTGGACTCTTACTCCTGATACAAAGCCTCAAACACTTCATAAAGAAAAAAGAGTAAAAATATCACTCAAAGAGATGCCAAAAAAAGAGCAAAAATCTGGACTAACAAAACAAAAAACAAAGCCTACTCCTATTGCCCCACCCATGCCACAAGGCTCACAACTCAAAAAAATTGTAAAACAAAAAACCGTAAAATATGAACCAAAGAAAATACCAAAAAAGACAAAATTAAATAAACCTAGTCCAGTAAAAAAAATCATGAAAAAAACAGTTACAAAGCAAAAAATTAAACCTCTTCCAACAAAACAATCTTATATCCCATTTGCAAAAAAGAGTGAAAAACCAAAGAAAAAACAAAATAAACTCTCCTGGCTCTATGAAGACAAATCTGGCGAAGAAGTAAAAAATACCAAGAAAAAAACAATACAAAACAACAGTAATATTTCTCAAAACATTAAAAAGCTTTATGGTGATACATTTACTAAACTAACACCTGGACAACAACAGTATATTTTAGATAATCAAGAGATCATGCGAAGAATTACCCAACAGGTACTTAATCGTGTGGCACGTGTAAATATTCCACGTGATTTACATGTAAACAGAAGCAATATTATAGAATTTTATCTCCACCCAAATGGTGATATATCAGATTTTAGGTTTCTTACTAAAAGTGGATATTATATACTTGATGAAACTACAAAAGAGACTATAGAGTATGCTTATAGTAGATATCCAAGACCAAAGGAGACAACGCCTATACGCTACAATGTATATTATAATTTAGCAGACTATTAAGATTCTTCTAAGAGTTTCAAGGCACCTTTATATATTGGCTCGTCTATAAAGCCATACTCTTCATCTACAAAACCGGTAATACCTTCATCACGATGCATTTCAAAAAGCTTCACAATCACTTTTGCTCTTTTTAACTCCTCTTCTTTGTCAATAAAAATTTTATGTACTAATTTCACTTGTTGTGGTGATATACAGGCTTTTGCGTTGTATCCCATCTCTTTTTCAAGTTCGAGCCATTGTGTAAACATCGCTAAATTTTTAAAATCCTGAAAAACAAAAGAGACAGGTTTTACTTTCATAGCTTTTGCAGTAATCAAAAAATGTGCAAGCATGTACTTCATCGTTGGATTTTGTAGAGTAATGAGGCTTTGTGGCAGTCCCATATCTGCAAAAAGATCTAAAATACCAAGATAAAATACATTTACACGTTTATTTATTGCCAAAGAGGAGAGATTGTGCCATGCCTCAGCCGTCTCTATAGAGAGATGCAAATCGATTTCATCATGTAAAAGTGCCAACACATTTTTGACCTCTTCAGGATCTTTAATTTTAGGCACACGAATAGCATCAGGCATAAATTGATTAAGATAAGTAATTTCATCATAACCACCTTCATCTAAAGCATTTACCCGAACAACCAGCTTTTTATCACTTTTTTGTAGTTTTGAAAGAAAAATAGCTGCTAAAACAAGCGCAAAAGGTTTATCCTCTTTACTAACGCCATCTTCAAGGTTAAGCATAATGCATTCAGCTTTCAAACTCTCTATTTTTAAAAGATGTTTCAGATTATGACAAGAGAGCATTAATACTGATTTAAAACTGTTTTTTTTATTTATCTGACGAAAAGTAGGAACAGCTAAGGCATCCAATGCAGCTAAATCTCTCTTTTTATAAGCCTCTTCTATTTTACTGAGCATTCTTTTTCTTCTTATCATTTTTGTGTAGGTAAAAATAGAGTGCTTGAATCTCTTGTGTCGTTAAAAAGTATCTTGGCATCCCTCTTTTTCTCTGATTCAAAACCCTATAAAACTCCTCAAAAGCTATATTGTTAATCGGTGGTCCTATAAAACTTTTTTTCTTCTTTTTATGTATATAATTGGCAATAACCTTTCCCTCTCCATGCTCACCATGACAACTTTGACACCCTATTCCCCTTGGATTTTTGTAGAGTTGTGATGCATACTCCATTGGAGTAATAAATGTACTTGCAGAGAAAAGCAGCAATGGGGTCGTTAAATAGAGTATATATTTCATTATTAGCCTAATATTATTTTAAAACGCTATAATATCAAAAAAATTATTTAAGAGGTTTAAATGCAAATTCTTGATGGGAAAGCACTTGCGAAAAAAATTGAACAGAGTGTGGCAGATGAAGTTGCCACATTAAAAGCACAAACAAACAGAACTCCAGGACTAGCTGTAATACTTGTAGGACAAGACCCCGCAAGTCAAGCCTATGTAAGCATGAAGAAAAAAGCTTGCGATAGAGTTGGTTTTTACTCAGTAAGTCATGAAATGCCTGAAGATATCTCTCAAGATGCAATAGAAAATACTATCAAGATGATGAACCAAAATCCAAATATTGACGGCATACTTGTACAACTCCCCCTACCTCCACAAATTGATACAACAAAAATTCTCGAACTTGTTGATCCTGCAAAGGATGTTGATGGTTTTCATCCTTACAATGTAGGTCGTCTTGTAACAAATCTTGATGGTTTTGTTCCATGTACACCATTAGGAGTTATGAAACTGCTACAAGAGTACAATATAGATGTAAAAGGGAAAAACTGTTGCGTTGTCGGTGCTTCTAATATTGTCGGAAAACCGATGGCCTCTCTTCTTCTCAATGCAGATGCAACAGTAGAGATATGCCATATATTTACAGATGATTTAAAAAAGCATACATTACAGGCAGACATTATACTTGTTGGGGTCGGTGTAATTAACCTTATAAAAGAAGATATGGTAAAAGATGGTGCAGTTATCATCGACATAGGTATCAATAGAGCTGACAATGGAAAACTCGTAGGTGATGTTGATTTTGAAAATGTAAGTAAAAAATGCTCCTATATCACCCCTGTTCCAGGGGGAGTCGGACCCATGACTATTGCGATGCTTTTAAGCAATACACTCAAAGCGGCACAGATCAATGTGCAAAAAAAAGACTAGTGTAATGAAAAAAATTTTACACAAAGCCTATAAATGGTCAAATAGCTGGACAGGAACTATCGTCATTGTCCTCTTTACCATCTTTTTTGTCGCCCAGGCATTTAGAATTCCAAGTGCTAGTATGAAAGACTCTCTCTTAATTGGAGATCATCTTTTTGCAAAGAAATTTGCTTACGGTATTGCTATGCCTTATCTTCCCTTTTTAGAAATTCCTATTATTCCATGGAGTAAAGAGCTTAAAATAATCGATGGAGATACTCCCAAACGCGGTGATATTGTAATATTTAGATATCCAGGCAATATTAAACAACATTTTGTAAAACGTTGCGTTGCACTTCCTGGTGATGAACTTTTTGTTGCAGATAAAGAACTCTTTATACACTTTAAAGAGGGTGATGAGTGGATAAAAAAGAACTACGCAGATTATGACATAGCAATTTACAACAAAAAGCTATGGGTGAAAAATCCTTACATGCAAGAGCATCCAGGAATTCACCATGACCCTAAAATTGTCGATGATGGTCGTTTTCCTAGAGAGATTTTTTATGTTAATCCAATAAAAGTTGAAAAAGATCACTATTTTATGATGGGTGATAACCGCGACCACTCCAATGACAGTCGTTTTTGGGGGAGTGTTCCTTATGAAAATATTGAAGGCACTCCTTGGGTTATCTACTTCTCCATTGATGATAATTATAAAATACGATGGGATAGAGTTGGAAAAACCCCCACAGATTTAGAGGAACCAGAACACTTAAAAAAAGCGATACAAGAGAGAGAAAAAGAGGATAGAAACTATTATGGACTCACTTGATTTACTCAAAATAGCAGCCGCTGTTTTAGCACTTGCTATTGCAATTATTGGACATGAAATCATGCATGGCTGGGTTGCTTACATGTATGGTGATATGACGGCTAAAAACGCAAATCGTTTGACTATAAATCCTCTATCGCATATAGACCTAGTAGGCACTATTATTGTTCCTGCTATGATGTATTTTTTACCTATGCTTCTTGGTTCAGAAGGTGGCATGCTCTTTGGTTGGGCAAAACCTGTTCCTATTAATACATTTACAGTTATTAGCAGAGGCGGATACAACGCCGCCATGCAGGTAGATTTAGCAGGTATTGTTTATAACTTCACATTAGGAGCAGTTGCAGCTATTGCATTGACAGCTATGAGTGCACCGACAATAGCAGACTCTTTTATTTATATCTTTGCTTATATATTTGTCTATCAACTTCTTGTTATAAACATAGTTTTAGGCGTATTCAACCTGCTTCCGATCCCACAGTTTGACGGTGGGCATTTTTTAATGCATCTTGCGTTAAAATATAAAATAAATTCCATTGCAGAGTTTTATTATAAATATGAGAGATACGGAATTATCATTGTACTTATCATTTTAATGACACCACTGCATCAATATGTGCTTTTTATACCAGTTCAAACAATTATACATTTGTTATTATCATAAAGGAGAATAGATGAAATTTTATATAGGTACCGACCATGCAGGTATAGCATTAAAAAACTGGACAATAGAACTTTTACAATCAAAAGGACATGAGGTGCATGACTTTGGTCCATATACAACAGAGAGAGTAGATTATCCAGATTATGCACACAAAGTAGCAACTGCTGTTTTAGAAGATAAAGATGCACAAGGTATTTTGATCTGTGGTAGCGGAATTGGTATGAGTATGGCAGCAAACAGACACAAAGGCATTCGTGCTGCGCTTTGCCATGATGCTTACACTGCAACTGTAGCACGTGGGCATAATGATGCAAATATTTTGTGCTTTGGTGAACGTATTGTTGGAAAAGGTGTTGCCGAATCAATTATAGATGCTTGGATAGCCGGAAGTTTTGAAGGTGATCGACATGTCGCAAGAGTAGAGAAGATAGAAGCAGTTTAATAGATAAATTTAAGGAAAAACCATGTTTTGGGAATGGTCACTTTTAACAATACTCTCTGTTATTTCAATATACTTGTTTGTAAAGATGTTTTACTTTAAAAGCATTACAAGTAAGGAGCAAAGAAGTAATGATTTGATGAAATTAACACTTCAAGAAGCAGAGATATTGATACGAAAGTACCAAATCCAGCTTCAGCGAGCACTTGGTAATGTTGATATTTTAAGCGAAGAACTCTCAAAACTAAGAAATGAATTGAAAGTTTTAAAACAACGAAATGCAAAACATAGACAAGAAGTAGATAGGCTCAATGCGAAAATTAAAGCGCTAGAGAGTCGCATTGATGCACTTTTATAAGGATAAAAATGACTACACTAAGTGAAACAGAAAAAGAGATAATAGAAAATTCAATTAGAGATATACAAGATTTTCCAAAACCGGGTATAGTTTTTAAAGACATTACAACTTTACTAAACAACAAAGAAGCCTATAGTGTTTTAATGAACCACTTATACCAAAGATACAAAGAGTACAATCTTGACTATATCGCTGGAATCGACGCAAGAGGCTTTATATTTGGTGCAGCACTTGCCCAAATGCTTGGACTTGGATTTGTTCCTATTCGTAAAAAAGGAAAACTTCCATACACAACTATTAGTGAAAAATATACCCTTGAATATGGTATTGATGAGATAGAAGTACATATAGATGCTTTTGGAGAAAAAGAGGGTGCGCGAGTCCTTGTTATAGATGATTTAATCGCAACAGGTGGTACGGCAAATGCAGCAGCAACACTGACCAATCAAACAGGTGCTATTTGTGTAGAGTGCTGTTTTATTTTAGGTCTTACTTGCCTAGATGGTATAAAAAAACTACAAGAAAAAACTGATGTCTATTCAGTCATAGAGGTAAATTAAATGTATATTCCCACTCCTTCAAAATATGATCCTGATGAAAATGGACATTTTGGTATTTTTGGTGGTCGATATGTTCCCGAAACACTTATGCCAGCACTCCTTCAACTCAAAGAGGAGTATGAAGCTATTCGTTTTGATGAAGATTTTTGGAAAGAAGTTGACTACTATTTAAAAGATTATGTTGGTCGTCCAAGTCCTCTTTTTTATGCTGAAAATATCTCTAAAGAGATCGGTGCAAAAGTTTACCTCAAACGTGAAGATTTAAACCATACAGGTGCCCATAAAGTCAACAATGTCATTGCTCAAGGCTTAATGGCAAAAAGATTAGGGTACAAAAAGGTGATAGCAGAAACCGGTGCAGGACAACATGGCGTGGCAACTGCAACAATAGCTGCACTTTTAGATCTTGAATGTGAAATATTTATGGGTGCAAAAGATGTAGCGCGTCAAGAACTGAATGTTTTTCGTATGAAACTTCTTGGTGCCAAAGTAAATGCCGTTGCAAGTGGTAGTAAGACACTCAAAGATGCAATGAACGATGCCATCCGTCACTGGGTTACCAATGCAAGAGATACCTTTTATATTATAGGAACTGTTGCTGGCCCACACCCCTACCCTATGATGGTAAGAGATTTTCAGGCAATTATAGGCTGGGAGGCAAGAGCACAAATTTTAGAAAAAGAGAAAAGACTTCCTGATTATGTTATTGCATGCATAGGTGGTGGAAGTAATGCCATTGGTATGTTTCAGCACTTCTTAGAGGATGAAAAAGTAGCATGTATAGGTATTGAAGCTGGTGGCTTAGGAGTAGAAACAGACAAACATGGATGCTCTTTACAAAAAGGACGTCCTGGCATTTTACATGGACAGATGAGTTATCTGCTCCAAGATGAAGATGGTCAAATTCTTGAAGCACACTCTATCAGTGCGGGACTTGATTATCCCGGCATCGGACCAGAACATGCTTTTCACAAAGAGAATAAATCAGTTTTTTATGACAATGTAACAGACCAAGAAGCTTTAGATGCTTTTGTATGGCTTTCTCAAAAAGAGGGAATAATTCCAGCCTTTGAAAGCTCACATGCCGTAGCATACTTGAAAAAAATGAAAAATATTGAAGAAAAACTCATCATAATTAATTTATCAGGTCGCGGCGATAAAGATATGATTCAGGCAAAAGATATTTTACACTTTGACTAAACCTAAATTATGCAACAGAGCTTTTTGCACTCAATACAGCTTTCCATGGAAACTCATTTTGTATCAAGGGTGTAGCTAGTGCGTCATAATTATATTGATTGACTTCTAATCTAAAAATTATTATTTTATTATTCATTGATAATTTTTTGCTATGATATAAAAAATTAATTTACAAAATGGAATGCTATGAATATAAAACTAATCACAAATGACGCATATGATGCGAAAAACAATATGATTGTGGAGTTTATTGCAACACAAGAGCTTAACTCACATAAATACTACAAACTCCTTAAAAAGGCCGCTTTTACAGCAAAGCAAGATACTCTATGTACTTTATATGAAAAGAACTTACTTATTTGTGGTATTGAAGAGAGAAGTAGTGACAATATTCGCAGTGCATCGTCTATCGCTGTTAAATCTTTAAAAACTTCCAATTATAAGTCGGCAACTATAGCTGTAGATAAAAACAATATAAAAGCTGTTGTTGAAGGTATAGTACTTGGTGGGTATGAGTTTAACAGATATAAAACAAAAACACAAAAGATCAAACTCAAAAATATCTATCTTGCATGTAAGGATATTGCACAGCTAAAAAAAGAGTTTGAAGAGGCTATCATTATTGCCGATGCAACGTGTTATACACGTGACATTGTCAATATTGCCCCAGATGACTTAAATCCACCCTCTTTTGCAAAACTAGCGAAAAAATTAGCACGTGAAAATGCTCTGCAATGCACTATTTTAGGGCATAAAGAACTCAAAAAAGAGAGATGCGAAGCTATGCTTGCAGTTGGACGTGCTTCATGTCATGATACAAAACTTCTTCATTTAGCATACAAACCAAAAAATCCTAAAAAAATCATCTCATTAGTAGGAAAAGGTCTAACATATGACAGTGGTGGACTCAGCCTCAAACCTGCTACTTCTATGGTAACTATGAAGATGGATAAAGCAGGTGCCTGTGCCGTCCTTGGCATCATCAAAGCAGTGAGCGAATTAAAGCTTGACATTGAAGTACATGCTTTTGTTGGTGCTGTTGAGAATATGATAGGCGGTAATGCTTACAAGCCTGATGATGTTTTGTCATCCCGTAAAGGTGACACAATAGAGGTGCGAAATACCGATGCAGAAGGTCGTTTGGTACTTGCAGATGTACTCGATTATGCACAAGAGAAAGTAGAGGCTGATTATCTGTTTGATTTTGCAACACTTACAGGAGCTTGTATGGTTGCACTTGGACAGTATACAACAGGTGTTATGGGGCATTCATCAAAACTCAAACATGATATTTCCAAAGCTGCAAACAAAGCCGGAGAGCTAACGGCATCGCTTCCGTTTAACAAACATCTCAAAAAACAACTCAAAAGTGAAATAGCAGATATCTGTAATATCTCTAACAAGCCATATGGTGGAGCTATTACAGCTGGTCTATTTTTAGATAACTTTATCAAAGAAGAGAATAAAAACAGATGGCTGCATTTTGATATAGCAGGAAGTGCCTACACTGAAACTGCATGGGATGTCAATGTACACGGTGGAACCGGTGCCGGTGTTCGTTTCATGAGTGAGTTTTTAAAAAGTATCAAATAAATATGCTATAATTGCAAAACTAAAAAGTACCAAATTTATAAAGGAGAGGAAATGGCATTAAAAAAACTTTTTATTGCAACTGCATTAGCACTTTTTAACAATTCAAAGCCATGCCATTGTCATCTCTTCTTTACCATCAAGTCAAAACTGATGGTTTTACTCAACCACTATATCCCGAGATGCCCTTTTTATACAGTATGTTTTGCATTTCGTCGTAGTGGTGTTCACCCTCCTCTTTCAATATCCTAATTACACAATCAAAAAAAAATAAAATTTATTATACAAATACTCAGAAATGACGTAAAAACAAAGGATATTATAATGTCAAAAAATACATATGTTATAGGATTTCCAAGAATTGGAGAACAACGAGAACTAAAATTTGCACTTGAGAAATTTTGGGCGAAAAAAAGTGACTTAAGTGAAGTTGAAAAAGTAGCAAAAGCGTTAAAACAGAGACACTGGGAGTATCAAAAAAATGCAGGGATTGAATATATGAGTTCAAATGATTTTTCCCTCTATGATAATATGCTTGATATGGCTCTAACACTAGGTGCTGTACCGAAGCGTTTTGCAACACTACAAAACGAAGAACTCTATTTTGCAATGGCAAGAGGAAATAAAGATGCAGTTGCAATGGAGATGACAAAATGGTTTAACACAAATTACCACTATATTGTTCCTGAGTTATCACTAGATGATACATATACATTAAATGCACAAAAGATCCTCACAGAGTATAAAGAGGCAAAAGAGTATGGAGTGACACCTAAAATCAATATTATAGGACCATTAACATTTTTAGGGTTAAGCAAAAGAGTAGATGGTGGTGATACTTATGAGTTATATAGTAAGATCTTACCTGTATATGAACAACTTCTTCAAGAGATAGCAAAACTTGATGATAGCATTACAGTTCAGATAGATGAGCCGATATTTGTAAAAGATCTTGAAACAACAGTGCTCAGTCTAATTAAACCAACATATGACACACTTGCAAATGTATCTAAAAATATTAAAATTGCCGTTGTAACATATTTTGAACATGCATGCGAGGCAACAAAAATTCTTGTAAATACTCCTATATGGGGAATTGGACTTGATTTTTTATATGGTAAAGAAAACTTTGATTCTCTTGAGCTTATTGCAAATGCAAATAAAACATTGATTGCAGGTGTCGTTGATGGAAGAAATATCTGGAAAAATGATATTGAACAAAGTGTCAAAATACTACAACAAATCGCTTTCCATGTAAATAAAGAGAATATTTTGATCTCTTCTTCTTGTTCATTATTACATGTGCCATTTACTTTGCAATATGAAGAGAAGATGAATCCTGAGATTAAAAACTGGCTCAGTTATGGTGTTGAAAAGTTAGATGAAATCACGCTCATCAGTAAAATATTTTTTTACTCAAAAGAGGCTCTTAATTCAAAAGAGCAAGAGTATTTATCAGCAAATAAAAAAGCAAACATTTCACGAAAAACATCTCCTCTTATCCATGATGTAAAGGTGCAAGAGCGAGTAAAAAACATAGGAAAATATGAGCGTGAAGGCGAATATGAACAGAGAATAAAAATACAAAAAGAGAAACTAGGCTATCTACCTCTAGCAACTACCACAATTGGCTCTTTTCCACAAACACCTGAGATACGACATGCAAGACGACAATACAAAAATGGCAATCTTGATCAAACAAGTTACGAAAATGAGATGAAAAAGTATATAGACGATTGTGTAGCATTTCAAGAAGAGTGTGGACTTGAAATCTTGGTACACGGTGAGCCTGAAAGAAATGATATGGTTGAGTATTTTGGAGAACAACTCAACGGATATGGATTTTCTCAAAATGGCTGGGTACAGAGTTATGGAAGCCGTTGTGTAAAACCACCTTTTATTTATGGTGATATCTCACGTCCAAAACCGATGACTGTGGAGTGGACAACTTATGCCCAAAGTAAGACAAAAAAAGTTATGAAAGGGATGCTCACAGGTCCTGTCACTATTTTAAACTGGTCTTTTGTTCGTGACGATATGGCTAGAAGTGAAGTGAGTAAGCAGATTGCACTTGGGATTTGTGATGAAGTGGATGATTTACAAAAAGCCGGTATCAAAATTATTCAGGTTGATGAGGCAGCATTTAAAGAGGGGTATCCTCTGCGAAAAGCAAAAGTTCAAACCTATGAAGATTGGGCAGTAAGAGACTTTAAACTTGCAGTAAGCTCTGCAAACCAAGAGACACAGATACATACACACATGTGTTACAGTGAGTTTAATGATATCATTGCCACAATTGAAGCGATGGATGCAGATGTTATCTCCATAGAGACCGCTAGAAGTGGTAATGAACTCCTTAAAATTTTTGCAAAAGTTGGTTATAAACAAGAGGTAGGCCCTGGTGTTTATGATATACACTCACCAAGAATCCCTTCAGTTGATGAGATAGTCACACAAATTTACTCTTTACTCGAAGTTTTACCAAAAGAGCAATTATGGATAAATCCAGATTGTGGACTAAAGACGCGTAAATGGGAAGAGGTAAAACCAAGTTTGAAAAATATGGTTGAAGCTGTACGCATTGTTAGAGAAGCGTTACAATAACAAGAGAGAGTCCTATTTTTGGACCTCTCTTCCTAAGTTACTTTCTACTGATTTTATTTTTGTTTTTAATCTGTCATCACTATTTTTTCGGATATCAAATTTCAATGAAGAGTATACTCTCTCACAGCCACTTACCTGCTCATACGCAAGTTCTATAATATCTAAAGCTTCACGCATAGTATTGGTCTCAACTACTGTCCCCATAGGTGTCAGTTGGTAAGCTACTCCACTCTTATCAATAGCATCTACTATTTTTGCCACTTGTTTTGATACAGAACTACCCTCTCGACAGTTATCTGAAGTTGGAAACATTGAAAATTCTAAAAGTACGCTCATTATAATCCTTTATTTTTTGTCTATTGTATCACTCTAAATTTCAACTTTACTTAGATATAATTTCAAAAAATATTTCTAAAGGGTAAT
>DQUE01000015.1 GCA_015662405.1 Sulfurimonas autotrophica
ATGTTTACAAACATGTAGAGAAATTACTCTCTACATGTAAAGGTTATAAGCTTAGTAACCGTAGATGAGGTTTGGCAACCAAAGACTGATTTGTGGTATATATGTAACTAGCATAAGTCCTACAAAGATAGTTGCTGTCCAAGGCAAGGTTGCTACCATAACATCTTTCATTGACATTCCTGTTAGTGAACTTGTTACAAAAAGGTTGAGTCCTACAGGAGGTGAAACCATACCTAATTCCATATTTACTGTTATCATTATACCAAAATGAATTGGATTAATCCCTAGTGCCATAGCTACTGGCAAAAGTAGAGGCACCATAATCATAATAATCGCCGAAGGCTCCATAAAAGCACCTGCAATGATAAGTAGTATGTTTACAAATATAAGAAATGTAATCATACCTACATTGTTATCAATCAATGTTTGTGTTATGATTTGCGGGATATTTTCTAGTGTTAGAAAATGTGCAAAAAGCATCGCATTGGCAATGATAAACATAATCATTGATGTCGTTTTTCCTGATGTTAAAGCAATATCTAAAAACTCTTTCATATCTATATCACGATAAACAAATACCGATATAAAAAATGCCCAAACTGCTGCAACTGCTGCTGCTTCTGTTGGAGTAAACAATCCTCCATAGATACCACCTATAACGATAACAATCGTCATAAGTCCCCATGAAGCTTCTTTCATTTTTGCAAGTCTTACTTTAAATGGTTGTGGCTCAGTTCTTTTAAAACCAAGTCTTCTTGCTCCAACATAAGTAACCAGCATAAGCATAACTCCAAGAAGAACTCCTGGAACAACACCTGCCATAAATAGTTTTCCAATAGACACTTCAGCTGTAACACCAAAAACTATAAGAACGATTGATGGTGGAATTAAAATTCCAAGACTACCCGCAGTTGCAATTGTACCAACTGCATACTTCTTTGGATAACCCTCTTTTACGATTGCACCAAACATGATAGAACCAATAGCAACAACTGTTGCAGGTGAACTTCCTGAAACTGCTGCAAAAATAATACTAGCAAAAATAGCCGATATAGGAAGTCCTCCAGGGAAATGTCCTACACATGATTTTGCAAACTCAATAATTCTTGAAGCTGATGAGCCTTTACTTAAAAGATTTCCAGCTAAGATAAACATAGGAATTGCCATAAGTGAATAGTGTTCAACTTTTTCAAATATCATCGAAGATATCTCTATGGCTGAAATCGGAGTAAATCCAACTAAAGCGATAAAAGTAGACGCACCAAGTGCAATCGCTATTGGAGCACCCATAACTAACAAACCAAAAAATAGTGAAAATAAAATAATTACACTCATAGCATACCACCTGTTTTTCTGTTGGCCTCTTCAACCACTTTTTCTATATGAGCCTCTTCCATAAGCTCTTCAGTTTCTGTTTTTATAACCAACTCATCGGCTGGAGTATTTATAAGTTTAACAATATGCTCACCAACTCTATATGCTCCAAATGCGAAAGAGACAGGAATGACCAAATAAGGTATCCACATTGGAATTTCAAGATCGATTGACATCTCTTCAAGCTCTATGACAAATAACAAGTATTGATACCCATAGTATGCCACAACTGAAAGATAAGCAAATGTGATTGCTCTTGTAATTAACATTAAAAATTTTGCATATTTTTTTGAAATATTTTCTACTAATAGCCCTATAGATATATGACCATCAATTTTGAAACAGTAAGCAGCTCCAAAAAACATACCCCATAAAAACAGATACACAGTTAACTCTGCTGCCCACGGCATTGAGTAGTTAAAAGCATATCTTGCAACGACATTTGCAAATGCTAAAGCAACACCAGCTGTTATGCCAAACATTGCAATAGACCTATTGATGAAACCAATAGCTCCACCTAAAAGATTAAAAAAATTAACCATTTCTCTCCCCCTATAACGAACTATAGGGTACTTCTAAGAAGTACCCTATATGAAATATAGATACAAATTACTTTGTATTTATTGCACCTTCAATTAAGTCTTTACCAATCTTCTTTTTATCATAAAATTTTGAATAAATTGGACTAACAGCATCTCTCCAAGCTTGAACTTGCTCTGATGATAGAGTATGAATTTTAAGCTTTCCTGTTTTGTCTGCATATTCCTTAATAAGTGCAAATTGCTCATCATTTAGCTCTTGCGCATATTCTCTCTCTTTAACAGTTGCATCATTCATAGCTTGAACAACGTTTTTCTGTAACTCAGGAGTTAAAGAGTTCCAGAATTTTTTAGATAAAACAACCAAATATCCTAAGTAGCCGTGATTTGTAACTGTTAAATCAGTTTGTACTTCATAGAATTTTTTAGTATATATGTTAGAGAATGTATTCTCTTGTCCATCAATTACACCTTGCTGTAATCCTGAATATACTTCAGAGAAAGGCATCATTTGTGGGTTTGCACCAACTGCTTGGAATTGAGCTTCAAGAACTTTTGAACTCATAATTCTAAACTTTTGACCTTTCGCATCAGCAGGAGCTACAAGTGCTTTTTTAGAAGAACTTAAGTGTTTAAAGTGATTATCCCAAAAATTAAGTGCAACAAAGCCTTTTTTTGTAACCATTTCTTTTAGTTTTTTACCAACTTCACCATCTTGAACACGGTGTAGGTGATCTATATCTTTAAACAAAAATGGTAGGTCAAATAGTGCTAGTTGAGGAACAATTTTTCCAAACTTAGAAAAACTTGGTGCACCCATTTGAACAGAGTTTAATTTGATAGCTTTTAAAACTGCTTTATCATTATAGAGTTGTTTTGACGGATAGACTTGAACATCTATTTTTCCACCACTTAGCTCTTCTAATCTCTTTTCAAAAAAGTCTGCTGCTTTACCTTTTGGCGTGTTAGGGCTAACAACATGACTAAACTTTAATACATATTCAGCTGCAACTCCAGCTGATGCCAATACAGCCGTAGCTGCTACAATTTGTATAATTTTTTTCATACATTTCTCCTTTAAGATTTTGTCTTGTTGGAGTATAAAAAAAAGATATGTATGAATTATGTCAAATCAGCACATGTGGATAAAAGTTACAAAATATATTTGTCAATAGTTACAATTTGTAACCAACTCCTTGAATATTTTTTAAATAATCCTTTGGTAGCTTCTTGCGAAAGTTCTTCATAAGCAACCTTAAAGCATTTAGACTCATATACTCATCTTTCCATAGCTCCATCTCAATCTCTTCATAGGTAAGTACAGATTTTTTTGACAGTAGCAACTCCAATAAGCTTGACTCTTTTTTAGTCAACTCATACTCAATAGTTTCGTGCTTGATTACTTTGTTTGCACTGTCATATACCCACCCATGAGCTATATCAATAATACCAATACTCTTTTTAATCTCTAAAAATCGCTCTAAAGCTTCAAAAAGTTTTGTTTCTGTTATCGGTTTAACAATATAACGAATGAGTGATAACTCTACGGCTTCAAGCATATAGTCAACTTCAGTATGTGCTGATATGATAAGAATTTGTGTATTTTCATCTTTTTTGCGTATCTTTTTTGCCAACTCTAAACCACTAAGACGAGGCATTTTTATGTCGGTGATGACAATGTCAGGAATATGCTCTTCATAAAGCCAATATGCTTCTTCTCCATCACATGCCACATGAACTTCTTTGAAAAGCAAATCTAGCATTTCGGCAACGTTTTTTCTTACACCAGCATCATCTTCTGCATAAAGGACACTATAATTTGATAATTGTTCTAATATTTTTGTATTCATATAATATA
>DQUE01000155.1 GCA_015662405.1 Sulfurimonas autotrophica
ATAAATGATTACAGAGGAGTTCCAGTTTTAAGTACTTATGCACCTGTTGATGTATATGGTCATAAATGGGCAATAATAGCAGAGATAGATAAAGATGAAGCATTAGATGAAATAGTAGTTTTAAAATATGCTATCTATATCACAATAGCTGTTACTATAATACTTTTAATTATTGCATCTTATTTGTTTGCAGATAAGTTAATAATATCAAAATTGAATAAGTTGCAAGAAGCCGCTAAAGATTTGGCAATTGGTGAAGGTGATTTAACACGAAAAGTAGTTGTACCCGAAGGTGATGAATTTTTTGAGGTTGCCAAAAATATCAATGGATTCATTGAAAAGGTAAGAAATACCATAATTCAAGCAAAAACTACAAGCCACGAGAATACATCTGTTGCAGAAGAACTCTCAAAAACCTCTCTTCAGATAGGTAAAAAGGTTGAAGAGGAAGCTCATATTGTTGAAAATGTTGCAAAAAAAGGTAGAGATTTAGAAAAGATTTTAGAAGATGCAATAGAGAGAGCAAAACATACAAAAAGTGAAATAGACTCTACAGAAGAAGAGTTGCGTAATGCAAGTAAAAAAATAGATAACTTAGCTATAAAAGTTGCTGAACGTTCAGAAGCTGAAGATGAACTCTCTAACCGATTGCAACAGTTAAGTCATGATGCAAAAGATGTCAAGAGTATATTGAATGTAATTTCAGATATTGCAGACCAGACAAATCTATTGGCACTCAATGCAGCTATAGAAGCAGCACGAGCAGGTGAGCATGGTCGTGGTTTTGCTGTTGTGGCAGATGAGGTTAGAAAACTTGCAGAGAGAACACAAAAATCATTGAGTGAAATAAATGCGACAATTAATGTGATAGTGCAATCTATTACAGATACATCTGAAGCAATTGCTCAAAATGCCAAAGAGATATCTCTGCTCTCAAACAATGCTGCAGAAGTACAAGTAGAGATCGTAAGTAGTGTTAAAAAAATGGATAGTTCCACAGCTGATGTAGATGATATGGTACAAGGTTATATCGAAAATACAAAATTGATAGAGAAGATGACAAAAGACATAGAAAATATCAATGAGATAGCATCATCTAATGCAAGAACAGTTGAAGAGATAACCTCCACTTCAGAACGTCTCTCTTCAATGACTGAAAAGCTCAATCTTCTTCTAGACCAATATAAAGCGTGAAAAAGAAGATACTTCTTGTAAGGTTCTCAAAAGGGGTATCTTACAGGATCATTCAAAATCCATAGTAAAAGAAGCAACCAGTTACTAAACCTACTCCACATAAATAAAGCTATCAGGTATAATCGATTTATACTTTGGTATGTTTTGTCCCAAAGAGGCATTTATATATGTTGCATCTGCTATCACATATCGTTGCCCAGCTACTTTTACACTATCTCCTTGTAACGGTACATGCAAAGCAGTGCTCATATGATCTTTATACTTCACACCAACTACACTAATACCAAAGAGATCTTTTACGAGTCTTGCATAAAGTACAGCCCTATCTTCACAGTCAGACTTATCATAGTAGAGTGTTTCTTGAGCAAACATCACCTTTTCTCTGCCAAACTGCTCATCATCACGTTCATATCCAAAAGCCTTTTGTACAAATCTCAAAACAAAATTTAAAGCCTCACTTGCTTTTTTGCCATCAGTATACTTTTTAATATCCATTGCAATATCTCTATATGTTTCATACGCCAAAGGTGCATTAAAAAAGACCTTATAATCTACTTGTGGGTAACTCTTCATAAAGTCAAGAAGATTTTTATTATACTTGTATGTAGCCGTATATGTTTTACCATACTCTTGAAAAGAGAGCGTTTTTGTTTGAAGATTTTTTGCCAAAACTGGCAGAGTTTTTAACGTAAAATTAAGAAATTTTGTCGCTTGTGGATAATCTTCTTTATAGGTATAAATAGTACCAATATGCGATTTGTTATACTGAGATACAGCATAAAAATTTTTTCCATCAAGTCTATAATTTGGCGTTGCGTACATTTTACCTTTGATTGCATGTAAAACGACGATATGTTTATCTGAATCCAAAGCCACTTTTACCTTGTATCCTAACTTATTAAATAAAAACCAACTAAAAAGATTTGCATTATCAGGTGTAACAAAAAGCATATGAGCGAGTTTATCTACTAAAAGGTAGGTACCCCAGTCGTTAAGATGCATCTCTTTACATGTAACGCTAATAGTATGAACTATTGAATCATAATCACTTGCAGCCATAACAGTGAAAAAATTTGCAATGCCTTTTTGGCTTTTAGGATAAAAATTCGCATTTTTTATTTTCTGCTCTATATGAAATCCTACGGTTGTGCCATAAAAGTCAAACAGAGTATCGTATTCTTTGACTTCTTTTTTTGTTTGAGGAGTTGGCTCTTTTTTATGAAAAGGCTGTATATTTATAAGTAAATTTGGACCTACCTTAGGAGGATTTTTTTCACTTAATGTGGGAATAACTTTTGGTTTTGGTTTTTCATACATCGATGCTGATATAGAGGCTTTGTACTCTTGCCACTGTGATTGAAGATATTTGTAAAACTCTTTGTCTTTTTCATCTTTAAATTGCGTAAAAGATTCTGATTGCACACGCTTAAAATCGGCAAAACTTTTCCCATAAACAACATTACATGTAAAAAGTATAATAAGGCTAAAAAGGCCAAATCGATCGAACAATTTTACTTCCCCATCCTTGTTGTGTTGCATGATCTACATCTCCTTCTGTTTTATATAATATTTTTGCATCGCTGATTTGTGTCGAATTGATTTTATTATATTGATCAATGTCATATGGACGAATAACACCACTCATTTGAATTATCTGTTTTTGCTCATCTATAAGAATCTCTCTTTTTCCTGTAATAAAATAGTTGCCATTTTTCAATATTTTCACAATTCTTGCTGAAATTGTAGTGCTAAAACTTGCATCTTTTGTTGCACTCCCTTTCCCTGCGTAATTACTATTTGAGTTACTAGTAAATCCTAAATTGCTAAATCCATTGATATCAGCAACTCTTGCATTGACTGCAGAGTTTGCTCCTGTGCTTGAAAACACCCCACCACCAAGAGTGCTTATATCTACTTCTGAGAGCTGTTTTGATCCTGCTTGTGAACTTTTTGCAGTTTCAGAAATGACAACTGTTACTATATCACCCACATGCATCGCTTTGTGATCAGAAAAAAGAGGATTCTCTCCTTGTCCAAAAATGCTCCCAGTCGATACAAAGTCTTGTTGCTCCTCTTTTGCAGGCATCTGTTCCACATAAACAGGTGGTTCAAAATTTATTTCCGGATCCGTTAACTTTGCTGTACACCCACTAAAGTATACCATACTCAAAGGTAACATAAAAATAATTAATTTTTTCATAAAAGGTTGTCCATTACATCGCTTAATTTTGTTATAATACTAGCAATTTCAGTTCCACAAAAAAAGGATGTCAACAATGTCATTACGAGAAACAATCAACCAAGATCTAAAAAATGCTATGAAAGCAAAAGATACAAAAAAAAGAGACGCACTTCGTCTGCTTACAAGTGCTTTGAAACAGATAGAAGTCGATGAGCGAAAAGAGTTACATGATGAAGATATTATAAAAATCATTCAAACACAGATAAAACGCAGAAACGATGCAGCAAATCAGTATAAAGAGGCAGGCCGTGAAGATTTAATGCAGATAGAACTTGCTGAAATTGCCTACTATGAGTGCTACCTACCAAAACAACTCACTACTGAAGAGCTAGAACAAGAGATCAAAACTATCATCGAAAAAACAGCTGCTTCGAGCATGAAAGACATGGGAAAAGTAATGGGCATAGCAACTAAAGAGTTAGCTAGACGCGCAGATGGTAAGCGTATCAGTGATGCTGTGAAAAAAGCACTCGCTTCATTATGAGAGAGTAAAGAATAGCTAATCAGTCATCGTTAGGCTACTTATTGGCTACTCTGTTTTGTTAGCATTTAAGCAGAGTTGATTTTGTAATCTAAAAAAGGCTCTCTATGGGGATATTAAAT
>DQUE01000073.1 GCA_015662405.1 Sulfurimonas autotrophica
CCGGTTTAAGTAGAAAATACGATGCAACTATTACATTGGTATTTGTAAAAAATGACTTTAACGGTATTAAAGTAGAGGTAGAAGGTCTTGGAATAGAAATTAACTTTTCTAAAGACAGAATAGATAGTCAAATTATAGAACATATAATAAAAGCAATTTAACTTTCAATGAGAGGAGAAAAATAGTGGTAGCAAAAATACAAGCTGATGAAATCAGCTCAATAATTAAAGAGCGTATTGATAACTTTGAACTAAGTGTTGATATTAATGAAACAGGGAAAATTGTTTCTTATGCTGATGGTGTTGCAAAGGTTTACGGACTAAGCAATGTTATGGCAGGAGAAATGGTAGAATTTGAAGAGGGAACAAGAGGTTTAGTGCTGAACCTTGAAGAGAGTAGCGTAGGTGTTGTTATTCTTGGCTCTGGTAATTCATTAAAAGAGGGAATGAGTGTGAAACGCTTAGGAACTCTTTTAAAGGTTCCTGTAGGTGATGCACTTCTTGGTCGTGTCGTAAATGCACTTGGTGAGCCAATTGATGGTAAAGGTCCTATTGAAACGACAGAAGTTCGTTTTGTAGAAGAAAAAGCACCTGGAATTATGGAAAGAAAATCAGTACATGAGCCTTTAGCAACTGGTATCAAGGCAATTGATGCACTGGTTCCAATCGGTCGTGGACAGCGTGAACTTATCATCGGTGACCGTCAAACTGGTAAAACAACAGTTGCCCTAGATGCAATTATTAACCAAAAAGGCAATGGTGTTGTATGTATTTATGTAGCAATCGGTCAAAAAGAATCAACTGTTGCACAAATTGTTCGCCGCTTAGAAGATCATGGTGCAATGGAGTATACTATAATTGTATCTGCAACTGCTGCTGAAGCTGCTGCACTGCAATTCTTAGCTCCATATACTGGTGTTACTATGGGAGAATATTTCCGTGACAATGCAAGACATGGCTTAATTGTATATGATGATTTATCTAAACATGCAGTTGCTTATCGTGAAATGTCACTTATTCTTCGTCGTCCTCCAGGTCGTGAAGCATATCCAGGGGATGTTTTTTATGTGCATTCTAGATTACTTGAACGTGCTGCAAAACTTTCCGATGAAGAAGGAGCGGGTTCTTTAACTGCACTTCCTATTATTGAAACACAAGCGGGTGATGTTGCGGCATATATTCCAACAAATGTTATATCAATTACAGATGGTCAAATTTTCTTAGAGACTGACCTTTTTAACTCGGGTGTGCGTCCTGCGATTAACGTTGGTCTTTCAGTTTCACGTGTTGGTGGTGCTGCGCAAATTAAAGCTACGAAGCAAGTTGCTGGTACCTTGAGGCTTGACCTTGCATCATTTAGAGAGCTACAGGCATTTGCTCAATTTGCATCTGATCTTGATGAAGTTTCCCGTAAGCAACTTGAACGTGGACAAAGAATGGTTGAAGTGTTAAAACAAGGGCCTTTCTCTCCACTTCCTGCTGAAAAGCAAGTTGTGATTATTTTTGCTGGAAATGAAGGTTTCTTGGATGATATGGATCCATCAAATGTTGTTCGTTTTGAAGCAGAACTTTATCCGTTTATTGAAGCATCTTATCCTCAAATATTTGAGAATATTAGAAGCACAAAGAAAGTTGATGATGAGACAAAAGCATTGTTAATGAAAGCATTAGAAGAGTTCAAAGCTAGCTTTGTAGCTAACTAAGGAATAATTTATGGCAAACTTGAAAGATATTCAAAGACAGATTAAGAGTGTTTCTAACACTCAAAAGACGACTCGTGCAATGAAGCTCGTCTCAACTGCAAAGCTTCGCCGTGCAGAAGAACTTGCAAAACGTTCTCGTCTTTATGCTCAAAAAATGAATCAGGTAATTGCCGAAATAGCTGGACGCATAGAATGTAACAAAATTGGAGGATTGGAAAATCGCTGTTTTACAGAGATAGAAAACCCAAAAATGGTTGACATTATTTTTGTAACTGCAGATAAAGGTTTGTGTGGTGGTTTTAATATTCAAACTATTAAAGCAGTGAATAAACTTTTAAAAGAGTACAAAGAAAAAAAGGTAAAAGTGCGTTTACGTGGAATCGGTAAAAAAGGGATAGAGTACTATAAGTATAATGAAGTGGAAATGTTTGATACTGTCATAAACTTAAGTTCTAAACCGGATAAAACAAGATCTGATGAGTTTATAATTACTTCTATCGAAGATTATAAAGAAGGGAAAATTGATGCTGTGCATATAGTCTATAACGGCTATAAAAACATGATAACACAAGAGTTACATGTAAACAGAGTTTTACCTATTGATGTTGGAGATTTTGATTGTGAAAAAGTAGAGTCAAACTCTATGATGGAACTTGAAGCAGAAGATGAAGAGAAAATGCTTGATTCTTTAATTGAAAAGTATGTGAACTACAATATGTACTACTCTTTAATTGATTCAGTTGCTGCAGAGCACTCTGCACGTATGCAGGCAATGGATACGGCAACGAATAATGCAAAAGAGATGGTCAAAAGTTTAAATGTACAATTTAATAAAGCGCGTCAAGCCGCTATTACTACAGAGCTGATAGAAATTATCAGTGGTGTGGAGTCTATGAAATAATGGAGAAAAATATGATTGGAAAAATTAGCCAGGTAATGGGTCCTGTTGTTGATGTTGATTTTGATGGTTATCTTCCGGTAATTAACGAAGCAATTGAAGTGAATGTTAATTTAGAAGGTAGTGAACATCGTTTAGTATTAGAAGTTGCAGCACACTTAGGTGATGGTCGTGTTAGAACGATTGCAATGGATATGAGTGAAGGTTTGGTCCGTGGTATGGATGCACGTGCTACTGGTGCACCGATTAGTGTTCCAGTTGGTGAAAAAGTACTTGGTCGTATCTTTAATGTAATTGGTGAGACAATTGATGGTGGAGAGCAGGTTAGTGATGCGCCAACATGGTCAATTCACCGTGATCCTCCACCATTAGTTGATCAGTCAACAACTACAGAGATGTTTGAAACAGGTATTAAAGTTGTTGATTTACTTGCTCCTTATGCAAAAGGTGGTAAGGTTGGACTATTTGGTGGTGCTGGTGTTGGTAAAACAGTTATCATTATGGAACTTATCCACAATGTTGCTCATGGACATGATGGTTTATCAGTATTTGCTGGTGTTGGTGAGAGAACACGTGAAGGGAATGACCTTTACTATGAAATGAAAGAGTCAAATGTATTGGATAAAGTTGCACTCTGCTACGGTCAAATGAGTGAGCCTCCAGGAGCACGTAACCGTATCGCTCTTACTGGTCTTACTATGGCTGAGTATTTCCGTGATGAAAAGAAACTTGATGTATTGATGTTTATTGATAATATTTTCCGTTTCGCACAATCAGGTTCAGAGATGTCTGCACTTCTTGGTCGTATTCCATCAGCTGTTGGTTATCAACCAACATTAGCTCGTGAAATGGGTGCATTGCAAGATCGTATTACATCGACTAAAGATGGTTCAATTACATCTGTTCAAGCGGTATATGTACCTGCCGATGATTTGACTGACCCGGCTCCAGCGTCTGTTTTTGCTCACTTGGATGCAACAACAGTCCTTAACCGTAAAATTGCAGAAAAAGGTATCTATCCTGCAGTTGATCCATTGGATTCAACTTCAAGATTGCTTGATCCACAAATTTTAGGTGAAGAGCATTATAATGTAGCACGTGGTGTACAGCAAACATTACAAAAATATAAAGATTTGCAAGATATTATTGCAATTCTTGGTATGGATGAACTCTCAGAAGATGATAAAAATGTTGTTGAGAGAGCTCGTAAAATTGAAAAATTCCTTTCTCAGCCATTCTTTGTTGCAGAAGTTTTCACGGGTGCCCCAGGTAAATATGTGAAACTTGAAGATACAATTGCTGGTTTCAAAGGTATTTTAAATGGTGATTATGATCATATGTCTGAAAATTCATTCTATATGGTTGGAAATATGGACGAGGCTCTTGCAAAACACGAGAAAAACAAATAAGCAGATTGCTTAGTTAAAGGACTGTAATGGATACGTTTAAACTTGAAATCCTAACGCCTAACGGTGAAATCTATAATGGTGAAGCTGTTAGCGTTGTTCTTCCTGGTAAAGAGGGAGAGTTTGGTGTTCTAGCAGGTCATGCATCGCTAACTACATTGTTAGAAGCTGGCGTGGTAGATATCGAAAAAGAAGATAAATCAGTCGAGTCTATTGTTGTTAACTGGGGTGTTGTTCAGGTTGATGAAGAGAAAGTTGTGATTTTAGTTGAAGGTGCCACTGCAATACGTGGTGAAACTGAATCTGAAATTGCTAAAGCTCTTGAAGAAGCAAAAGAACTTATCAATGAAGTTGCAAACTCAAGTAGTGCTATTGCATCGGTATCAGCAAAAATCGAATCTGCTGCACAAAAGTTAATATAAACAGCTGTATGATTAATAATTTAATTGATTTTTATTTAAAAAGTCACCCGGTGACTCTTGGAGTATTATTTATTTTAGCAGTCTACTTCATTGTATTAAATTGGGTGTTTTTTTATCGCTATTTTTCTCTTAATAATTGGCTTACTCGTGAAAGTGCTTCTCTTGAATCACTTTTACTTGGAGCTACTACTGTAAATAAAAACTCTTTTTTAAATAATTTTATAAAAACAAGTAATATTGTTTCAAAAGAAGTTTTAGGACTAGGAATGTTAGCTGCGACAAAGGAAGCGACAAAGGGACTCTCCATACTCTCTGTTGTTGCATCTACTGCTCCTTTTATTGGCCTTTTTGGTACAGTTGTATCTATTTTGGATACTTTTTCTCACCTTGGACAAAACAGTGGAGGTGTGTCAGTTATTGCAAGTGGTGTATCTGATGCATTGGTTGCTACGGCCGCTGGTATATTTGTTGCAATATTTGCATACACATACCATCAAATATTAAAAAGAAACTCCTATGAATTGATGAGTTATATGCAAATGCAAAGTGATGCGATTTTAGCGCGTAAGGCGTAAAATGTTGTATGATTGGGAAGAGAAGCCAGAGCTTAATATAACACCACTAGTGGATGTAATGCTTGTACTATTGGTAGTTTTAATGGTTATTGCTCCAAATATTGTATATGAGGAAAATATAAAATTACCACAAGGTTCAACCTCACAGCAACTTTCAAAAATTCCTCCTGTACATATCACTATTGATAAAGAAAGTAATATAAAAGTGAATAAAGATACTTACCTTTTAAACGCATTTATGGATAACTTCTCTTTGTATGCAAGTAAGTTAAATAAAAAAGCAACTGTACTTATCAGTGCAGACAAACGTTTGGATTATGGTGTGGTTATGTCAGTATTAGCTGCGGTAAAACAGGCTGGATTTACTGAGGTATCTTTAGCTACAAATGGATAATAACAGCCGTTATTTTTATATCAGTGGTTTTTTATCACTCTCTTTATTTGTACTAGTTCTCTTTTCATTTATATATATGATGTTTCATAGTGCAAAGACAAAAATATATGGATATAAAAAAGAAAATTATATTTCAGTGTCTGTTAAAATTACGCAAAATAAACACTCTGTAGAAAAGAAAAGCATGCAAAGTGCTCCAAAAAGTATGCCAAAGCAAATACCAAAAAATGTGAATGTTCAAAATTTATTTAGTGATGTCTGGACAAAAAAAATAGATAATAGCACGAAGAAGACTACAAACAAACGAAAAATTGAACAGATACAAAAAAAGATAAAAACAGCAAAGCAAAATGATGTAGAGTCGATTACTCAAAAGCTCAATACTTTAGAGATAATTAGCAAGTCATCAGAAAAAGATGCAACATCTGCAGCAAATGAAGTTAATGAATATTTCGCTAAAATTCAAGATATTGTTTATCAGCATTTTAATGTTCCTCCAAACAGTGAAGGAAGTAGTGTAGAAACTGTCATTGAACTTGACCCATTTGGAAAACTGATTGATTTTAGAATATTGCGTTATTCTACAAATGAGGCATTAAATAAAGAAGCAGATAGACTCAAAGAACGACTAAAAAATGTAGTGTTTCCTGTTAATCCAAAAAACAGATCAAGTAAAACTATAGTAATATTAATTTCCAAGGAGTAGACTTTGAAAATATTTTTTTCATTATTTATACTAATAAGCCTTTCATTTGCAAGTGATGCAACTATAGAAGTAGTAAAAAAAGCAGACTCTTTGCCTTCATTAGCAGTTGAAGATGCGTCTGTGAGTTATGATGCTACCTTTAAATTACGTTTTTTTAAGTCTATTGTGGCAGATTTAAATGTATTGTCTTTATTTAATGTAGATAGACATCACAGAGTAGTGGAGTTTGATGATTCTAATGTACTTGTAGCAAACAAAGCAATGCA